>JBOGIZ010000442.1:0-7534 GCA_050747805.1 Vicinamibacterales bacterium
GCGTTGCATAGGTCCCGTAGCGCGGCGCCCGGATGGCAAGGCGCGACGACCGAGCAGAGTGGGCCTATGTGAGGGAGGAGCACCGCCGCCAGCCGGGATGCCCCGCCCGGGAGTTATGTGACGCATCACGTTTCCAGGGGACTAGGTAACGGCGGAGGCGCGCGATGGCAACCCTGTCGGGGAAAGTGGCGCTCGTGACGGGAGCGTCGGCGGGAATCGGCGCGGCGCTCGCGCGGGAACTCGCGCGCGACGGCGCCGACCTCGTGCTGGCGGCGCGGCGCGAGGATCGGCTACGCGAGCTTGCGCGCGAGATCGACGCGTCGGGACGGCACGCCGTCGCGATTGGCTGCGATGTGACGCGCGATGGCGATCTCGAACGCGCCGTCGCCACGGCGGTCGAGCGGTTCGGCCGGCTCGACATCGCCGTCGCGAACGCCGGATTCGGCGTGGGCGGCCCCATCGAGGAGCTCGGGCTTGACGACTTTCGGCGACAGCTCGAGACGAACGTCTTCGGTGTCTTGCGCACGCTGTATGCGGCGCTTGCCGAGCTGGAGAAGACGCGCGGCCAGATCGTCATGATCGGCAGCGTCAGCGGGCACGTGCCCACGCCTGGAGTGTCCGCGTACTGCATGAGCAAGTTCGCGCTGCGCGGACTCGCGGAGTCCATACACGACGAGTTGGCGGCGCGAGGCGTCTCGGTCACGCTCGTGAGCCCGGGCTTCGTCGACAGCGACATCCGCCGTGTGGACAATCGCGGGACTCTGCACGACGGGGCGCCGGACCCTGTCCCGTCGTGGCTGCGCATGCCGACCGACCGAGCGGCCCGAGCCATCGTCCGGGCCGTTCGCCACCGACGGCGGGAGGTCGTCGTGACGGCACACGGCAAGGTGCTGGTGCAGCTGTACCGCCACGCCCCGTGGCTGCTGCATCTCCTCATCTCCTGGTTCGGCTCGCCGAAGCGCCGCGCGATCCGGCAGCCGGCGGCGTGATCGCGGCCTGCGCACCACGTAACCCGCGTGACACGACGTACGTACGCGGAGCACGCAAAGAGCGCAGAGAATTCTTAGGATAAAGTCAGCTTCGGTTCGTCGTGGGTCCGCGGCCTCAGCGTCGTGGCCAGATCGTCGCAGCTGCACCACCCGACACGACGTACGTACACAGAGGCCGCAAAGAGCGCAGAGACTTCTTAGGACAAAATCAGCTTAGGTCTGTCGCGGGGTTCGCCACGTCCGCATCGTGGCAACTGTTCGCAGCTGCCGCGACACGACAGACAAAATCGACTCTCGGCGCTCTCTGCGAGCTCTGCGTACGTACGTCGTGACAGCCGTTAAGGGCTACTCAGTGCTTGCGCTCGAGGAACCACGGAGCTTGTCGGGTTGCGCACCACGTAACGTACGTGACACGACGTACGTACGCGGAGCGCGCAAAGAGCGCAGAGAATTCTTAGGATAAAGTCAGCTTCGGTTCGTCGTGGGTCCGCGGCCTCAGCATCGTGGCCAGATCGTCGCGGCCGCACCACACGACACGACGTACGTGCGCAGAGGCCGCAAAGAGCGCATCTCTCTTAGGACACAATCAGCCTGGGTCTGTCGCGGGGGTTGCGCCGTCCGGGTCGCGACAACTGTTCGCGGCTGCCGACATGACAAACACAGTTGGCCTCTGCGCTCTCGGCGCGCTCCGCGTACGTACGTCGTTGACGGGTGTCGGCCTCGTCGATACCTCGCGCTCTCTCAGTGCAGCCGCTCGAGGAATCCGCGCAGCTTGTCGGGGTTGCGCACGACGTAGACCGTGCGAATCCGGCCGTCGACGATGTCGAACGAGTAGGCACCGGTGCCGGCAAGCGGATGCCGCATGAGCAGACCGGGCGTGCCGTTGACGGTGACGAACTGGAATTCAGACTCCGACCACTGCACCTTGCCCGCGTAGCCGAGCACGAACTTCGCGATGCGATCGGCGCCCAGCACGGGACGCGTCGCCGCGGCCGCCTTGCCGCCGCCGTCGCTGACGAGCGTGGCGTCGGCGTGGAGCACCGCCAGCAGTTCGTCGACATCGCCGGTGACGGTGGCGTGCCGGAAGCGGCGCACGATCTCCTCTGATTCGCGCCGCGACGCGGTGAAGCGCGGCCGCGACTCGCGCAGCCGGGCTCGCGCGCGCGTGAGGATCTGCCGCGTGTTCGCCTCGCTCTTGCCGATGCTCTTCGCGATCTCGTCGAAGTCGAGCTCGAATACCTCGCGCAGCAGGAACACCGCACGCTCGGCCGGTGAGAGCTGTTCGAGCAGCACGAGAAACGCCGTCGTCAGAGAGGACGCGAGCTCGGCGGATTCCTGATTCGGTTCGGCCAGCGGCTCGGGCAGCCAGGGGCCCGGATACTCCATGCGCGTGCGCTCGGCGCTGCGCAGATGGTCGATGCAGAGCCGCGTGACGATGGTCGTGAGATACGCGCGGGCGGAGCGAATCTCGGCGGCATGCTCGTCCTGACGCGCGCGAAGCCATGCATCCTGCACGACATCCTCCGCTTCGCTGGCGCTGCCGAGCATGCGGTACGCAATGGAAAACAGCAAAGGTCGATGCGCCTCGAAGGTTGCCCCGTCCAAGTCAGTCGCCATGGTCGCTACCTTGCACCTGCTTCCCTTCTCTAGACGAATCACGCAGACCGTTTGTGACAGGCCTCGCGGTGTCACAGAATTATTTGCCCATTCGTCATGTTCAGTGGAGGCGAAACCAACATCATGAAAGCGCGAATCAATCTCAGAAACGTGAACCCCGGTGTCGTCAATGCCATGCTCGGGCTTGAAAAGCAGGTCAGCAAGGGCGGCCTCGACAGCAAACTGCTCGACCTCGTCCGGATGCGTGCGTCGCAGATCAACGGCTGCGCCTACTGTCTGGACATGCACAGCAAGGACGCGCGCGCCGCCGGCGAGACCGAACAGCGGCTCTACGGTCTCAGCGCCTGGCGCGACACGCCGTATTACTCGGCGCGCGAGAGCGCCGCGCTCGAATGGACTGAAGCGATCACGCTCGTCGCCGAGACGCATGCGCCCGACGAGGTGTTCGAGCGCGTGCGGCAGCAATTCTCGGAAGACGAGCTGGCGCACCTGACGTTGGCGATCGTCGCGATCAACGGCTGGAACCGGCTGAATGTCGCCGCCCGCACGGTGCCTGGCGACTACGTGGCGGGCAGCCTCACGGCGGCGCACGCGGCGCGCTAATCGCGCGGGCGACTCGCTGCCCCGCCGCGTGCGGGCGTTTGAACTCGTCACGGACGATCACGCAAAGGGCGCAAGGAGCGACCACCCGAGTTGTCAGCCGGGTGGTCTACGCCCGGATGCGATCCGCGGTAACGTGAAGGCATGTCGATCCTCGGATGGCTCCGCCACGCGGCCTCGAATCCGGCGCCGCACGCCGACACCGACACGGTGCGGCGGATCATGTCCGAACTGGACCGGCTCGATCCGGCCGTCGCGCGCTATCTCGCCGCGTTCGCGTACGTGCTGGGCCGCGTCGCCAATGCCGACCTCGAGATCTCGCCCGCGGAAACCGAGGAGATGGCGGCGCTCCTCCAAGACGCGAGCGGCCTCCCCGCCGAGCAAACACTCCTCGTCGTCGAAATCGCCAAGCGGCAGAATCGTCTGTTCGGCGGAACGGAAGATTTTCTCGTCACGCGCGAGCTGCGCGAGATCGCGACCGACGCTCAGCGCAGCCGCCTGCTCGACTCTCTCTTTGCCGTCGCCGCGGCCGACGGGGTCGTCAGCGGCGCGGAAGAGGACGAGATCCGCAAGATCTCGATCGAGCTCGCGTTCGAGCACGCCGAGTACATCGAGGCGCGCTTGAAGTACACCAGCCAGCGGTCGGTCTTGAAGAACCCGTAGGCCGATCGCGCAGTCATTCCTGGCTGAGCGTATCTTCAGCGCAGGCGGGCTGTTCGCGCAGGAATCCAACCAGAGCGCGCGAGCGTAAACGCGTTCAGCTCTTCACCGTGCCGGTCGGCGTCAAGTGATCGACGACCTGCGGAAGCACGGCCGACAGCTTGGCGGCCGCTTCCTGCGGCGAAACGCCAAAGGCGGCCGCCAGCTTCTGCATCGTCTCGCTGCCAAGCGCCTGCTGCAGTTGATCGGGCGTAATCGGCTTGTTGGGTCCATTGCCGACCCACGATTGGACCGTGGGCCCGAGTCCCTGACGCTCGAAGTGCGAGACGAGTCCCGGCAGTCCCCCGTGCTGCGCGATCAGATTGTTGACGAGGGTCGCCATTTCGGCGCCGACGATGCCACCGAGCACGCCATCGAAGAGTCCCATTTGATTCCTCCTGCCGACGCTCAAGATGATCGCACATCGTCTTATCCGAAGGGCGTCGATCCTCGGCCTCGGCCGGGCATCTGAACTTGACACGACGGACGTACGCAGAGATCGCAAAGATCGCAAAGATCGCAAAGATCGCAAAGGACAAACTAAATGGTATCGCCCGAGCATGGTTGTGTTTTCCCGAAGAAGTCTCTGCGCTCCAGCCTCCAACCTCCAACCTCCAACCTCCAACCACTTGACACCAATGACAACTTTGTTATCTTAGACGTCATGGCCTCGCACCATCGGCCGGCGCCGCTCGGCGAGTTCGAGCTGCTGGTGCTGCTCGCGACGTTGACGCTGGGCGAAGACGCCTATCCCGTCTCGGTTGCGCGCGAGATCGAAACGCGCACTGGCCGCAAGGCGTCGCGCACGGCCGTCCTCATCACGCTGGAGCGGCTCGAAGAAAAGGAACTCGTCAGTTCCCGCTACGGCGGCGCGACGGCCGAGCGCGGCGGGCGGCCGAAGCGGTTTTTCAAGACAAAAGCGCGCGGCGTGCAAGCCGTCCGCGATTCGCTCGAGCGCATTCGAACGCTAGCAACCGGACTCGAGGCGCTGATCGAGAGGCGCTGAACGTGCGTTTCACAACTACGCTCGCGGGTGGCGCTGGGAGGGGCATCCCCGCCCCGAGCCGTCGGCGCCTTCCTCGTGACAAGAGCTCTTTGCGCCGCGGTCGGGGTGGGGAAACCCGGCGACAGGACCCGCCCCCGTTGTTGTGAAACGCACTCTAAAGTGAAAGGAGAGGACCCGGTGCCCAATCGCGTGCTCGTATCGCTTCTGAGGTGGCTCTCCAGCCGCGATGCCGCGAACGCCGCGGTCGGCGACGCGCTCGAGGAACTCGCCGAACGCACGGCGGCGGGCAGGCCGCCGCTTCTTTCAACCGTCTGGATCAATCTGCAGATCGGTCGCGCGATCGGAATGGAACTGCGTGCCGCCGGTCCGCGGCTGCTCCGCTCGATCGGCACGATCCTCCGCGACGCCACCCGCGCGCTGCGCGCCGCACCGGGTCATTCGCTATTCGTGGTCCTCGTCCTCGCCATCGGCGCCACGCTCGCGACGCTCACCTTCTCGGTCGTCGACGCCGTGATGCTAAAGCCGCTCCCGGTCGATCATCCTGAAGAGCTGGTCAACATCTCCACGACGACCATCCACGACCAGCCTCTTCGTGGGCGCGCTGTCATAAAGCGGTTCATTACGCCGGACGTGTTCTGGCGCATCCACGACAGCTTGCACAGTGTTCAGGCGATCGCGGCGCGATCGAACTGGACGGGCGAGATGATCACAGTTGGTCGCGTGCGGTTCGAGGGCACGATCACCAACGGCACGGCCGATCTCTTCACGCTGCTGCGGCTCTCGCCGTCGATCGGCCGACTGTGGACAGTGGACGAGGGGGCGCGCGGAGAGCACGTCGCCGTGCTCGGATACCGTTTCTGGCGCGATCAGCTCGGCGGCGATCCGTCGATCCTGGGCAAGACGGTCTCGGACGCCGGCTCGCACCGCACGTACACGGTCGTCGGCGTGTTGTCGGCGGCGAGCGATCACCCCGGGGTCGATCTGACGACCTCCGAAGTCTGGGTCCCGATTGTCCTGCCGCACACGTCCTCCGACGAACACTACCATTTCGGCATCATCGCGCGCCTGCGTCCCGGTGTATCGCCGCCGCAGGTCGCGGACGAAGTCGCGCGGATCACCGGCGCGCCCGACTGGAAGCCCGACGTGACGCCGCTGCTCGACGGGTACGTCGCGAGTTTCCGCCGCTGGATGCTGCTCGCACTCGGCGCAGCGGCGCTCGTCATGCTCGTGGCGTGCGCGAACGCCGCGAATCTGATGCTTACGCGAAGTGTCGCGCGTACGCAGGAGATGGCCGTCCGCGCGTCGCTCGGCGCGTCGCGCCGGCAGATCGCCATGAGCGTGCTCGCTGAAGGGCTGCTGCTGTCCGCAGGGGCTACAGTTGCAGCGCTCCTCTTCTCAGTTGTCGGTGCGCGCGTCGCGAAGGCTGCCGTCATCAGGGCAGTTCCGTGGATGTTTCGCGCGTCAACCATCGATGTGGACGGCCGGGTGCTCGCCGCGGCGATCGCCGCCGCCGCTCTGACGGGCGTCCTCTTCTCGATCGTGCCCGCGTGGCAGACCTCGCGGACGTCCGTGTCGGTGCTGCTCAAGGACTCCGGCGGCCCGTCGAGCACCAGGCGCCGCGGCTGGCGCAGCGCGTTTCTCGTCGCCGAAGTCGCCACTGTCGTCGTGCTGCTGACTGTTTCCTGGCTCTTCGTCGCGAGTCTGATTCGCGTGGATAGCGTCGACCTGGGCATCGACACCCACCGCCTGATCGCGATCAATCCTCGGTTCGCGTTTCGAACGAGCGTGGACGACGTGCAGCAGCGCGCCGCGCGCGTGCCTGGCGTATTAGACGTGGCGGTGTCGACAGGGGCGTCGACGCCGCTGGTGGGTCAAGCGTTCAGCGGCGCGTGGGGCACGTCGCAGGTCCAACGCACCGACATACCGGGAGCGCCGATTGATGTGCTGCACTACAACGTGACCCGCAACTATTTTCAGGTCGCGGGGATTCGCTTCCTTCGAGGCGGAACCTGGCGTTCGGACACGGCGGACGCCTCGTCCGCGATCGTGCTCGACGAGCAGGCAGTCCGCCAACTCTTTGGAACAGACGAAGCGCTGGGACGGCCCGTCCGCGCCATCGATCTGGACGGCGGCTCCCAGACCGGGCTTTTCACAATTGTCGGGATCGTCCAGCACGTCTACGTCCGCGGGCCGGAAGAAGTCGATCCGCCGTCGGCGTTCTTCCCGCTCGCGCCCAAGGCGGCCCGGAAGTTCGCGGATTTGCTCCTGAAAACGTCGGGCCCGCCGGAAGACGTGCTGCCTGCCGTGAACGAGGCGCTGCGGACCGCCGCGCCCGATCTCACGGAACCGTTCGTGTTCGCCGCCGATCAGTCCATGCCGCGGATCACCGCGCTGCGCCGCTTCAATGCGGAGATCATGTTGCTGTTCGGGGTGGTCGGCATGCTGATCGGCGCCGCCGGCGTGTACGCCGTCATGATGTCGTTTGTCGCGCAGCAGACGCGCGAGATCGGCGTACGTGTGGCACTCGGCGCCAGTCCGACGCGTATTCAACGCGGCGTACTCGCACTCGCGTCGCGTCATCTGATGGCCGGCCTCGCGATCGGCGTGCCGATCGCCTGGTGGC
>JBOGIZ010000443.1:0-4675 GCA_050747805.1 Vicinamibacterales bacterium
GATGGCCACCGTCCATCTCACCCCGCAGCCCTTTCATGGCGAGTGGAACTATCTCATTCGACCGCGTGCACATTTGTAAACCTTGTTTATTGACGCTGCCTTACTCCGGTACGTGTGGCTCACGATCTGGCCACACGCGTTGGTGCTGTATTACGGAGCGTCCACTCCAGTGACGCTCCGTGAGGTCTGGCCGTACGTCGCGGTGGTGACGGGTCTCTTCTGCATCGCTCTCGTCCAGGCTCTTCGCGGCCGGCCGTTGGGATTTCTCGCGTTCTGGGCGTTCTTGACGGTTGGCCCAACGTCCAGCTTCGTTGTAATCGCGATGGAAGTCGGCGCCGAACGTCGGATGTATCTCCCTCTTGCGGGAATCATCACGATGGCTGTCGTTGGCGGCGCGTGGCTCTCGAACCATCTCGCACCTGGAAAGCATCGCACCCAGATGTTTGCGGCGCTGGTGATCATGATCGCGGTTCCGCTTTCGATACGGACGGTGTCGAGAAACCGCGAATACTCGACGCCCTTGGTCATGGCACGCACGATTCTTGAACGCTGGCCGATACCGAGCAGCCACTATATCGCCGGCATGGAGCTATCCGCCGCCGGCGATCACGAGGCGGCCATCGCGGAACTGCGGCGGGCGGCGCCGGGGTGGCCCTTGGCGCGCTTCAGGCTCGGAATCGAGCTGATCAACACGGGGCGCCTATCGGAGGGTGTGGCCACGCTGGAGCGTTTTATCAGCGACGAACCTGGACAGCCGAGCACTCCGATCGCTCACGGCCAGTTGGCGAACATATTTTCGGACGAGCAACGATTCGACGAAGCGATTCCCCATTACCGCGCGTATCTCGACGCCTACCCGTCGGATGCGGATGCCTGGAACGCCTTGGGGATCGCCGACATGCGCACGTTTCGTCTGGACGACGCGCTCGAGTCGTTTGGGCATGCGGTCCGCCTCCGGCCTCGAGATGCTCGGCTGTGGATGAATCTCGGAAATGCACTACGGTCAAAGGGGCGCATTGACGACGCGCGACGCGCGTTCAAGAGCGCACTGGACGCGGATCCTTCATTCGCCCCAGCTGCGGCGGCGATCAGGGAGCTGCAGGGTGAGCGCTACAACTGACGCGCTCAATTTCCAACTCCTCAACTCCCAACTCCTCAAGCCGTCCCGATTCCGTCTCGCAGAGGGACCCGGGGCGCCTTGGGTAATTGGGCTTTGATTTTTTGGGAATTGATCCCGTTCACCGACCGCCCAACCGCGTCAGCTTCCCGAGCGTCTCCTGCGCCGGCGCGTAATCGGGATTGATCCTGAGCGCCTGCCGAATCTCGCGCGTCGCGTCGGCGTAGCGGCCGGTTGCCGCGAGCGCGTTGCCCAGGTCCGTCCGGATGACAGCCGATTTCGGCCTGAGGTCAACGGCGCGCTGAAAGTGCGGGAGCGCGTCGGAGTAGCGTCCGCGCGAGAATAGGAGCACGCCGAGATTGACGTGCGCGTCCGCGTCGTTCGGATCGATCGCCAGCGTCCGCTGATACGCCGCCGCGGCCTCGTCGAATCGCGACGCGGCCTTCAGCGCGTTTCCCAGATTGAACCAGATGCTCTGATCGCGCGGGCGCAGCACCGAGGCCTGTTGCAGTTGGGCAATCGAGGCCGCCACGTTGCCTTCCTCGAGGAGCACCGTGCCCAGATTGCTGCGCGCACTGGCCGATTTCGGATTCAGCCGAATCGCCGCCTCGAGATGGGGCTTCGCATCCTCGTAGCGTTCGACGTCCACATAGCTCTCGCCGAGAAACGCCTGATTGTCGGCATTCTCAGGCGCCTCGCGCACTCTCATTTCCGCGAGCGTCACGTCCGCCTGCGCGTCGCGCTCGTCGAACGCCTGCACGAGTTGGGCGGCGTCCGCCAGCGAGGCTGGCAGCACCTCAAGACCCAGCTCCCCCATCTCGTCGGTCGAGTTTGGACCGAGCCGCACGCGGACGGGCGGGTGATGCGGATTCCTCTGGTTGCGATCCGAATTGTCGTACGTGTACTTCATCGTAATCGTCGTACCCGCGGGGAGCGCAATCGGCGTCGCGTAGCGGTAGTCCTGCTGCCAATGGAAGCTCCAGTTCGGAATGTGGAGCAGCGTCTTGACGGTCGAGTCGGGAAACGCCGCCGTCACCAGCATGTCGCGGCACAGATAGTGCGCGTGTGGATACACGCTCAGCAGCTGCACCGCGACCGGCAGGTCCGCCGACTCGGTCACGACATACGCCGGATCGCAGGCCGGGATGTCGATCGTCTTCGAGCTGAGGAGCACGGTCACCGGCGTGTGTGTCGGAGGCGTGTTCGTCAGGTACAGTCCTATCGTCGGCCGGATCTCGTGCGGCGTTTTCGGCCGCAGCATGTGCAGTTCGACGACGAGATCCGCGCCGGGATCGAGCCGCCACGCCATGTCGGGCGGCGACACGATCGGACCGCGTCCGGGCGCCCAGCCGAGGAACTGCCCTCCGGGATCCTGCACGCTCTGCCACGACATGCCCTCGAATCCAGGCTGGCCGTCCAAGCCGTCGCGCGCCTCGGACTCGCCCGTCGAATCCACCCGAATCACCGCATGATGGATCGGCGCGCCGTTGGTCCTCAATTCGACGGCCCGCACATAGACGGGATGAGTCAGCGAGGTCCGCAGCACCAGATTGCGGTACACGTCTTCGATGCCGGGCTTGAGGATGTACGGCTTCGGCGGCGCGAGCACCACGTCTGGCTGTCCGAGCTGCCATCCGTTCGGAAACACCGGCGCTGGCGGCAGGTCGGCGGGATTGCCCTCCGGCCTGCCTTCCTTGATCCAGCGTTGAATGGCATCGATCTGTCTGGCCGTGAGGCGCCGCTCGCCCTGGATCGGGAATTCGCCCGGCGCGGGAAGCCACGGCGGCATATGGCGTTCGAGCGTCTGCTCTGACACGCTTTGCGCGTGTTTCTTGACGTCCGCGTACGACAACAGCGGAAACGGCCCCACTTCGCCGGGACGATGGCACGTCGCACAATTCGTGAAGACGATGGGCGCGATGTCCTTATCGAAGGTCACGGGTGCGGGCGTCGCCGCCGCTGCGGGCGCCTCCGCGCGTCGACACCCTGACGCGGCGAGCGTCAGCAGCGCCGCACTCATCACTACCAAACGACGAACGTCCATGGATATGGGTATTGTTACCTCAGATTATCGAGCAGTTGGCGCGCTGGCGCGTAGCCGGGATCGATCGCGAGTGCGGTCTCGAGCTCGCGGCGCGCCTCATCAATACGGCCGCGCGTGATGAGCACGACGGCGATGTTGAGATGCGCCGTCGGCAATTCGGGATTCAACTGCAGCGCGCGATGGTATTCGGTCATCGCCTCGTCGCTCCGTCCGAGCATGGCGAGCGACGCTCCCAGACCGTTGTGCGCCTGCGCGAGATTCGGATCGAGCGCCAGTGCGGCCGTGTACTCGGAGAGCGCATCCGAGGCGCGCCGCTGGTTCAGGAGGACGCCGCCAAGTCCGACGTGCGCCTCGGTAAAATCCGACTGCAGCGCGATCGCGATCCGATACTGCGCTTCCGCTGCCTGGAACTGTCCCGCCGCCGCGAGTGTATTCGCGAAGTTGCTGTGGGCTTCGGCGAACCGTGGATTGAACCGAATCGCGGACGCGAATTCCGGACTCGCGTCAACCGTCCGGCCCGCGCGCGTCAGCACGATCCCGATATCGTTGTGGAGAAGCGCCAGCAGGTGCGGCGAATTCGCCGGCGCGATCGTGAGCTCCTTTTGGTAGTTCAGCAGCGCCGCGTCGAACTTTCCCCGGTCGCGGTACGCCTCGCCCAACTTGCCGTACGCGACGTAGTTGTCAGGATTGAGCGCGAGGGCGTGCTGCCAGAGCGTCACGCTGTCGGACCACGTCTCGACCTGCGCGCGCGCGGTGACGGCGCACGCCAGGATCGCCGCGACCGCGATGACAGCAACGGTTGAACGCCCGCGAGTCGCGGCTGCGTTTCGCGCGGCGCGGGCCTGCGGGCCGCGCTGGCCCGCCAGCCATCCGTCCACCGTCCACGCGAGCATGACGAGCAAGCCGATCATCGGCACGTACATGAAGCGGTCGGCGCGCGCCTGCTCGCCCGCCTGCGTCAGGCCGATCACCGGCGCGAGCGTGATCACATACCAGAACCATCCGACGAACACGTGCGGCCAGCGCGCGCGCACGAGGAACGCGCCGATCGTCGCGGCGGTCAGGCAAGTGCCGGCGGTCAGCACGACCCACAGCGGATACGCGTGAAACGGGTAGAACGCCGCGAGTCCCGACGGCCAGATCGTCTTCCAGATATAGACCGCATACGACACGGTGGCGTTCGTGATCCGCGTACCCGGAGGCAGCGCTTCGAGGCCCGCCACGGCTCCGACCCTTCGCTGCACGATCATTGTCGCGATGGCGACTGGCACCGCCATCGCGAGCAGGGGCAGCTTTTCGCCGATCAACCGGGCCGCGGAGGCAGGCCTGAAGGCCTGCGCTACCGCAGGTTCGCGGCGGACGTTCGACTCGCGCCGCGCATTGCCTTCGTCGTGCAGACCTTCAGGGCTGCCGTCATCGTCACGTCCGATCCATCGGCCGAGCGGCCACCAGTCGAGCAGCAGCAGCACGATCGGCAGCGTCATCACCATCGGCTTCGACATCAGCGCCAGCGC
>JBOGIZ010000444.1:0-3773 GCA_050747805.1 Vicinamibacterales bacterium
CGCCGGTGGCGATCGCGGCCGACCTGCTGGCGGCAGCCCTCGTGCCGATGGCCACGATCAGCGAGCGGCGCACCGATCGGCTCGTGAATCCGGCGCTGAGCGGCCTGCCGGCGTTCCTCACGCGCGACAGCGGGCTGCATTCCGGCTACATGCTCGCGCAGGTGACGGCGGCCGCGCTCGCCTCCGAGCTGAAAACGCTCGCGCATCCGGCCAGCGCCGACACGATCCCGACCTCGGCGAATCGCGAAGACCACGTCAGCATGAGCATGGGCGCCGCGCTGAAGGCGTCGCGAGCCCTCGAGCTGGCCACGCGGGTCGTGGCGATCGAAATGCTGCTCGCGTGTCAGGCGATCGATCTCCTCGCGCCGCTCACGACGTCCGCAGCGCTCGCGGCGGTGCACGCGCGCGTGCGCGTGGAGGTGCCGACGCTCGCGGTCGACCGTCCGCCAAGCGCCGACATCGAGACAATTTCTGAATTGATCGCAGGAGGCGCGATCGAACGCGCGTGTCCGATAGAAGTCAAGTAAAGAATTTTTCAAATTCAATTTGACATCGCGCTCGTACGTTTTTAGATTGCTAACCTTCCGCGCGTGATCTCATGAGTATCCTCAGCCGCCACGTCACCGCACCTCGCGGGCCCGCCCTCAGCTGCAAGGGCTGGCCGCAGGAAGCCGCGCTGCGCATGCTCATGAACAATCTCGATCCCGACGTCGCCGAGCGTCCGGAGGATCTCGTCGTGTACGGCGGTTCCGGACGCGCCGCGCGGTCGTGGGAAGCCTTCGACGCGATCGTCGACACGCTGCGCCGGCTCGAACACGACGACACGCTGCTCATCCAGTCGGGCAAACCCGTCGGCGTCTTCCGCACGCATCCCTGGGCGCCGCGCGTCCTCATCGCCAACGCGCTGCTCGTGCCCGCCTGGGCGACCTGGGACGTCTTTCGCGACCTCGAAGACCGCGGCCTGACGATGTACGGACAGATGACCGCTGGGAGCTGGATATATATAGGTACGCAAGGCATCCTTCAAGGCACCTACGAAACGCTGGCGGAGCTGTCGCGCCGGCATTTCGGGGGGACGCTCGGCGGCCGTCTCGTCGTGACGGCCGGACTTGGCGGCATGGGCGGCGCGCAGCCGCTCGCCGTCACGATGAATGAAGGCGTGGCGCTCGTCGTCGAGATCGATCCCGAGCGCATTCAGCGCCGATTGGCGTCGCGGTACGTCGATGAGCGCGTGCAGACGCTCGACGAGGCGCTGCGCCGGGCGGACGACTACCGTGAACGGCGCGTGGCCCGCTCCATCGCGCTCGAAGGGAACGCCGCCGACGTCCTGCCGGAACTGGTGCGCCGCGGCGTGATCCCCGACGTCGTCACCGATCAGACCTCCGCGCATGACGCGCTGAACGGATATGTGCCCAACGGTCTGTCGCTTGCCGATGCCGCGGCACTGCGGCGCGCCGATCCCGAGGCCTACATCGCACGCTCGATGGCGGCGATGGCGACGCACGTCGGCGCCATGCTCGACCTCCGGGCTGCCGGCGCCGTCGTATTCGACTACGGCAACAACATCTGCGCGCAGGCGGAAAAAGCCGGCGTTCGAAAGGCCTTCGACATCCCAGGATTCGTGCCCGAGTTCATTCGACCGCTCTTCTGCCTCGGCAAGGGGCCATTCCGCTGGGCTGCGCTTTCGGGCGATCCGGCGGACATTGCCGCGACCGACCGGCTTGCGCTCGAGATGTTCGCGCACGATGAGGCGCTCTGCCGATGGATTCGCCTCGCAGCCGAGCGCGTCGCGTTTCAGGGATTACCCGCGCGGATTTTCTGGCTCGGGTACGGCGAGCGTGCACGCTTCGGCCTGGCGATCAATGATCTGGTTCGCCGCGGGGCCGTGAAGGCGCCCATCGTCATCGGGCGCGATCACCTCGACGCGGGCTCAGTGGCCTCGCCGAATCGCGAAACCGAACACATGCGCGACGGAAGCGACGCCATCGCCGACTGGCCGATGCTGAATGCGCTGCTCAATACCTCGTCGGGCGCGACGTGGGTCTCGATTCACCACGGCGGCGGCGTCGGGATCGGCTATTCGCTGCACGCCGGGATGGTTGTGGTGGCCGACGGGACGCGCGAAGCGGACGAGAAATTGCAACGCGTGCTCACATCGGATCCGGGCATCGGCGTCGTGCGGCACGCCGATGCGGGCTATCCGGAAGCGATCGACACGGCGCGCGAGGCGGGCATCGACATGCCCATGAGGACACACGGTGGCAATTGAGCGCAGCAGCGAGCGAGCCACGCGATCGGAGGGAGCCGGGCGAAGCCGGCGAGCGAGAGCGCGTGCAGGGGAGCCCGAGGGACGAACGCCCCTCGGATCAGACATGACGCGAGCGAGCGTCGCGAGCGAGCCACGCGATCGGAGGGAGCCGGGCGAAGCCGGCGAGCGAGAGCGCGTGCAGGGGAGCCCGAGGGGCGAAAGCCCCTCGGTTAAACAATGATGATTCCTGAGCGGCCGGCGCTCGAGCGCCGCGTGCTGACGGCGCTTGACGGTTCAGCGGGAGGCGGTCCGCGCATCCCGGTCCTCCTCGGCGGATGCGGCAGCGGACGCACGTCGGTGCTGCTGCGTCTGCGCGATCTCCTCGGGCGCAACGAGGCGCAATTCATCGACGTCGAGCGGATTGCGACCACGCCCGAGCGCTTTCTGCAGGCCGTCCGCGAGTCATCGCCATTCCCCGCGCACAGTTACGCCCCCTCGTCGGCGCCCGCCGCCGGCGCGCGCGAAGCGTTCGACGCCACGCTCGCCTTTTTCGATACGGCGCGCGCCGCCGGCACGGTTCCGGCCACGTTCCTGCTCGACGAGTTCCTCGAGCTGCGAACGTTCGAAAGCTTCCCCGGGCTGCGCAGCGTCCTGCGCGATCTCACGACCGCCCTCGCGTCGAGCGGCAACCGCTTCGTCCTCACGACGCGGTACGCGGCGCGCGCGCACCGGCTGCTGCGCGACGCGCCCGCTCAGTTCGAGATCATCCACGTCGCGCCGCTCACCGCGGCCGAGATCCGCGCCACGCTGCCCGGCGGCCACGCCGAGGAGCGCGGGTTGGCGAGCGGCCTCGACGAGCACGAGCGGCGCCGCGACGATCTCGCGCGGCTGGTGCAGGTGCTGTCGGACGGACGGCCGTCGTACGCGCGCGCGATCGCGGAAACCGCCGCCGCGTTCGCCCAGCGGGGACTCGCCGATCCGGTGAGCGCGCTCGCCGCGCTGCTGGCGCCGGGCGGCGCCCTCACGCAGGTCTGCCGATTTTCCTACGAGCTGCGCCTGCACAGGGCCCGCGGGTATGGCGCGCTGAAAGCGATTCTCGAAGTCCTCTCGCAGGAGGAGCCGCTCACGCTGACGGAGATCGCGCACCGGCTTCGCCGCACGCCAGGCTCGACCAAGGACTACCTGTCGTGGCTCGAAGACGTGGACCTGCTTCTGTCGCGCCAAAAGCGGTACAGCTTCGCGGATCCGATGCTGCGTCTGTGGGTGCGGCTGCACTGCCGCGCGGTCCCGCCGACCGAGGACGACATCGCCCGCGAGCTCCACGCCTACGTCATGGCGCGCATGCCGCACGCCGAGCCCGAGGCGCCGATCGGCGAACCCGACGTGGAGCGCGAAAAGTACTCAGGGATTATCGAAATCGATTAGCCTTCCTGATCTTCCGAGGGGCTTCGCCCCTCGGACTCCCCGACACCGTCGCTCGCTCGGCGCTTCGCCGCCTCCCTCCGCTCCGGTGGCTCGCTCGCCC
>JBOGIZ010000445.1:0-2123 GCA_050747805.1 Vicinamibacterales bacterium
TTCTGCTGGCCTACGGCGCGGCGCTGATCCTCCGCACGGTCTGGCCGGCACTGAACCCCTCCGAGAACACGCTGCTGCTGTCGGCCCTGTCGGTCGCGTGCTTCATCAACTTCGGCCGCAATAGGACCTACCATTGCGTCCTGACCGGCCCGCTGTTTCTGGCAGGCGCGATCGTCGCTGCTCTGACCGATGCGGGCATCTGGCACATCCCGTCGAGTGTGCTATGGGGCGCCGTGGCGATGGGCGTGGGCGCCGCGTACGTCGCCGAATGGCGCGGGACCCATCCGCGAGAGGCCCGCTGACGCCATGGGCGATTGCTGCTGTCCAGACAGCGACACACCCTACGGGGCGATGTGTCCCGTCACCGGCACGCCTGGCAAGCGCGTCGAGCGTGGCACTGTGAAGGCGCTGCTCGTCGAAACGTCTCTCCGGCGCCTGTCGGACACCCGACACTTCTTCTGCGCAGAGCCAGACTGCGACGTCGTGTATTTTGACGACGCGGGTGCGGTCTATCGAATCGCCGACCTCAGGGTCCCGGTGTGGCAGAAGCAGCCGGTCGGCGCTCGCATGGTCTGCTATTGCTTCGGCGAGAATGAATCAGACATGCGCACCGAAATCGAGGCCACCGGCGACTCGCGCGCCGTGCAGCGCGTGCGCGAGCACATTGGCGCCGGCCGATGCGCGTGCGAGATCCGCAATCCGCACGGCGTCTGCTGCCTCGGCGACGTCACGGCGGCCGTCGAGCGCGTGCGCCGCGCCGCTCGCGAGGGAGCTTCCAAACGATGAGTGCCACTCGCTCCCGGGTATTGCGGATCGGCGCGTTGGCGAAGGCGAGCAAGCTGACGCCCGACGCGATCCGATTCTATGAGCGGCGAGGGCTGCTCCCTCGGCCGGCCCGCAGCGCGGGCGGATTCCTGCAATACGACACCGCGACGCTCGACCGCCTGCGATTCATCAAACAGGCGCAAGCGCACGGCTTGACCCTCCGCGAAGTGCGCGATCTTCTCGGATCGCAGGCTCGTGCCGGGCGGGATAGGTGTCGGCGCGTCCGCGACCTGGTCGCCAAGCGCCTTCACGATCTGGACGACCAACGGCGCGCGCTCGACGCGTTCTGCGCCACCCTGCGGCGATATCTCACGATGTGCGACCGGGCGCTGGCCGCCGACCCCTGTGACTGCCCGGTCGTCGAGGACCTCGGGCGCGAGGCGCGGAAACGATCGGCGGCATCATGAGCGATGCGACGCGCGCCCGCTGGGCGCAGGCCGGCGCCCTGACGACGGCGGGGACCGTGGCCGCGACGATCCTCTGTTGTCTGCCCTTCGCGACCGGCATCGTCGGGGCGACACTCGCGGCGGTCGGCGCGCGATTCGAGCCGATACGCCCATATCTCATCGCCATCAGTGTCGGTCTGCTCGGTTATGCATTCTATGCGGCCTACACGCGTGCGTCGACGTGCGCTGGCGAATCGTGTGACGCGCCGACGACCGGGCGCGCGCCCCGGGTGGTCGTGTGGTTGGTCGCCGCCATCGTGGTGCTGCTGCTGACGGCGTCGTGGTGGGCGAACTGGGTGATCTACTGGACCTTGTGAAGGAGATGCCATGCGACGTCTGATGCTGGTGCTCGCGGCCCTGATCGTTCTCGTCGCGCCGGCGCGCCCGCCGGTTCGCGCGTCACTGCCAACGGTGACTGCTGCCCAGCCGACGCTGACTGATCTCCAAGGCGTCGATGACCTGCGCGCGCTCTTCGATCGCGACGCGGGCACCGTGCGGCTCGTCCTGCTCGTCTCGCCCACGTGACCGGTCTGCGTGGCCGGCACCCGGTGGGTGCAGCGCGATCTGCTCGAGCACTACCCACACGCGAGGCTCCGCGTGTATGCCATCTGGTTCGACATGCTGGCCTCCGACGCGCGATCGCGGTGGCCGTCAACGCTCTTGACGGATCCGCGCGTGATGCACCGGTGGGACGAGCCCAAGACAGTCGGACGCTGGTACGCGCAGCACGCCTCGTCGATGCGGCCACTGCTGACCCCGGAGTCGCGATGGGGCAACGGCGACGTCCTCTGGGATTCCTGGATGCTGTACGGCCCGAAAGCCTCATGGGCCGGCACGGAGGCGGCCCCAACG
>JBOGIZ010000446.1:0-3336 GCA_050747805.1 Vicinamibacterales bacterium
TTTCGGCGGCGATCGCCGATTCGGCATACCTCTGCGCCGTATCGAGCTGCACGCCGCCGAGCGCCATCTCGTACGCCACGTCGTTCCACGTCAATGGCGTCGGCGACATCGCCACCGCGCGATCGAATGCCTTCATCGCATCGTCGGTGCGATGGAGATTGAGATACGCCTTCCCCAGTTGCACGAGCGGCCCCGATTGCTTCGGATTGAGCGCCGCGGCCCGCTCGTACTGCGCGGCCGCCTGGTCGAACTGGCCGCGGTTCATGTACAACGCCCCGAGCGCCGATGGCGTTGCTGCATCGAGCGGATTGATTTCGAGCTGTTTCTTGAATGCGGTCTCGGCGTCCGCGTACTTGTGCAGTTGAGAGTAGGCGCGCCCCAGTTGGTCGTAGGCGAACTCGTCGTAGGGATTCAGCGCGATCTGCTTCTGCAGCGCGTCGACGGCTTTCTCGGGTTGATTCAGGGCGATGTAAGAGATCCCGAGGTTCGTCCACGCGTTCGTGGACTTCGGATCGACTTTGAGGGCCTGTTCGAACAGAGACGCCGCGGCCGCGTAGTCGTCGGCCTGCAGGCGCGCGTACGCGCGATCGTTCAGCTCCTTGGCGTCCGCGGTCGACGGCGTCGACGGAGCGGCAAGCGCGGTCGCGTCCAGCGAAATTCTTTGCGCATTGTCCGCGCGCACGACATGGAGAAAGGCGAGGTAGTCCTCCCGACGCGCGTCAGGCAGTTCGCTGACATCCGTGGAGAGCGTTCGGGTGGCGCTCAGGACGGACCCGGACGCCGAATACGCGGCATGGTAGGCGGCATAATCGCGCGTCACGTCGACGCCGACGGGCGCTGTGACGGTCACGCCCGACGGAAACGACACTTTGAGCGAATACCGCGCGTCACCTTTCCCGAGGCGAATCGGTTCATTCGTCTCCGCCGGATCCTGATTGGACCGATCGCTCATTGGCAGCACGAAATCGACGCGTTTACCCGCAAGCGCAAGAAAGTCGTCGATGTCGATCTGGCACGTGATCGTGAAGGGTCCGGTGGTGTCCTGCGGGTTGGACGGTTTGATGGACGACACCTCACCGGCGAGGCCCCCCCTCGATAGGATCTGCCGGAGAAGGGGCTTCCATTGCGGCTCGGGCAGCGCACGAAACGCGGCACGCATGGTCAGTTCCGGGTCGCCTCGAAAGGAAAATGCCACTTTCGCCGAAAGCCGCCCAGAGGCATCGAGCGCGCCGTCGAGCGCGATCGACGACAGGCCCCGCATTGGCGTGTCTGACGGAGTCTCGACGAGGTGCGATCCGTCGCCGGTCACCGCAAGCAGCGCCTGCTTGTGGCGCAGGACCGGCGAGAGCATGCGGAATGGCGCAATCTCCGGGGTTGAATCGAGCCAGACTTCCTGACCGCCAACCATGACGCGCGTGATGACATGATCGAACTGCGACGGCGAGGGAAAGTCGGGGTCGATGCGTGACTGGGCGTTGATCAGTACCGGCGAAACCGGCAATCCGATCGCCGTAATCAGCGCGGCGAGCAGGGTGTGCTTGTCCTTGCAGTCGCCGTATTCGTCCCGCAGAACATCGGCGGCGCGCCTGGGCTGGAATCGGCCGGCGCCAAGCGACAGACTGACGTACCGGAAGTTCTTGGAGACGAAATCGTACAGCGCCTCGACTTTGTCGAGATCGGCCGTCTTCCCGGCCGTCAACTCCTGCGCCTTCGCCCGCACTTCGGGCGTCACCTCACGGGCCTGTTGCTCGAGGCCGGCGAACCACCGGCCGACCGCGGCCCAGTCGGCGAAGCTGGTCACACGGATGGCGGCACGCTTGGGTTCCGACGCGCGCGCATCCGTCTTCGTTTTCGAGGGATCCTTTCGCACCGTGTTCGCGTGGGCCCAGTGATACAGCTTGCGGCCGTTCTCTTCCTTGACCACGGGATCGAATCCTGCCCCCGTCTTGAGAATGATGGGCCTCGCGGCAGGAACGTCAAGATCGAACTGCTCGTCGAGGACGATGGCGTTGTCGTTGAAGTTGTACTCGGTCCAAAACTCGCCTGGCGCGAGCGCCGTGTGGACGGTGTAGACGACGTCAGCCTCGAGCGTGTCTCCAGGCCGCAGCGACTCGACGGTCACGTGCTTCTGCCGGAAATCGGTATACACGGGCGCGATGCGCTGGACTGGAGCGCTGAGGTCCTGAACGGCCGCACTTGGCGTCGCCACGACGGTCCCGTCCGGCTTTTTCACGCGTACGAATGCGATGTCGATCGTTTCAGTCGCGGCGTTGTAGCCGAACACGAGCTGTCCGAGCTGCTGGACGCCGGCCTCGCTGTTGACTTTGATGCGGAAATACTGCTCGCGGCGGCCCGTTCCATCGTTCTCGAACCGGATGCTCGTTCGCAACTGCTCAATGATGGCGGCCTCGTTGACGTACGAGGGCGCCGGCTGGGCGGCGCAGGTCGCGGCCGACAGGCACAACGCGCCAGCACTCAAAAGAATGTCACGCACCATTGATATCCGGGTTGCTGGGAGGCCACAGGGTAGCAGGCCGAGCTCTGCCGCACAAGCTCTGCAGCATTGCGGGCGTGGGTCTGGCCGACGGCGATCAGGTCCAGTACACGGACGCCGCCGTTGCGAGGAAGTAAAGGATGCCGACGTATCCGTTCAAATCGAAGGCGCGTTTGACCTGCGACAGATCGTCCTCTGACACGAGCGACTGCTCGTACACGAGCAATACCCCAACGGCCGCCACACCAACGAGGTAAAGACGACCGAGATCGGCGACGGCGGCGACCGCGGCCAGGCAGATGACGGCCGCGACGTGCATGAGGCGCGACAGGAGCAGCGATCGGCGGACGCCGAAGCGAACGGGAATCGACTTCAGCCCTGCCGCGCGGTCGAAATCGAGATCCTGACAGGCGTAGAGGATGTCGAAGCCCCCGACCCACCAGCCGATGGCCGCCCCGAGGAGCCACGGCTCGGTGGCTGCGATCGAGCCGCCGGCCGCGAGCCAGCCGCCGACCGGCGCAACCGCCATCGCCAGCGCCAGAAAGAACTGCGTATAGCTCGTGACCCGTTTGGCGAGCGAGTACCAGAACACGATCGCGAGCGCGACCGGCGACAGCGCGAAACAGAGCGGACCGAGCGCCCACGCGGCAGCGACGAACACGAGCGATGCCGCAGCCACAAAGGCGATCGCCTCCCGGATGGTCATGGCCCCTCGCGGCAGCTCGCGCATCTTCGTACGCGGATTGCGCGCGTCGTAGCGCGCATCGACCAGCCGATTGAACCCCATCGCGGCGCTGCGCGCGGCGACCATCGCGACGACGATCCAGGCAACCCGCCAGAGC
>JBOGIZ010000447.1:0-1616 GCA_050747805.1 Vicinamibacterales bacterium
GCACGTAAGCGTGATGGGCGAGATGTGCCGACAGGCGATCGAGCAGCTCGCGGGTGTGCGCTTCGATGGCGGGAATCGACGCCGGCACCACGCCGACGAACGGCACCGCGCCGGAGATGCGGTCCGCGAACGTGTTCGCCATCTCGGCGTGGCCGGTCGTCGCGGCGAAATCCGCCCGCGCTTTGGCCGTGCTCTCCGGAAAGCTCCAGCGGTAATGCAGCGCCGGCAGAATGAGAAACTCGTCCGCGTACAGCTCGAAAAGGTAGGCGACGAGCCGGAGGACGACGTCGTCCGGGTACAGCGGCGGCGCCGGAAACCGCTCCTCGATCGCGTCGAGAATCTCGCTCGTGTCCTGCCACGTCTCATCCCCGGGCGTCACCACGACCGGAATGAACCCCAAGCCCGTGCGCGGCCGGATGATCTGCCGGTAAACCTCGGGCGTCGCCAGGAGCTCGATATAGGGAATCCGCTTGTAGCGCAGGGCCGGCCGCACCTTGGCCGAGAAATACGATACGTCGCTGGCGTAAAAGCGATAGAACTGGACGAGACTCTGGTGGCGTGCCGCTGACATAGTTCCCTCTCCGCGGTTCGGGGCCCGGATCCGGAATCGGGGCCTGGGGGGCTCCGCTCAGCCCGCGATGTCCCACACCATTTGCGCGTCGGGCCGCCGGCCGAGCAACTCCGTCGGGTGCGACTTGTCGATGTGCCCGATGAGCCCGTTATACAGGCCGTATCCGATCAGTTCCTGCAGTCGGGGGGAAAACTGCGCGGCAATCTCGCGCGGGATACCGAGCTGCTGGTTCTCCTGCTGCCGGATGTAGCCGGCACAGTAGTTCATCGCGACGCCGATGCGCCGCTCGGGGGTGCGGTTGGCGCCGCCGCCGTGCCACAGGCTGCCGTTGTAGATCATGACGCCGCCCTTCGGCATCTCGGCGGGAATCGAATCGTAGTGGCCGAAGTAGTCGGGCGAATGATCGCGCAGATGCGAGCCGGGAATGATCCGCGTCGCGCCGTTCGCATCGGTGAAATCGGTCAGCGCCCACATCGAGTTGCAGACGATCGGCACGTGCGGTTTCGCGAGCGGAATGAGCTGATCGTCGGCATGGATGGGTTGCGGCCGCTCGTCCGGGCCGATGGCAATCGACGAGAGCGAGGACACGAGACAGCCCGGATCGAGCACGCGCTCGACGATCGGCAGGACGTGCGGGTGAACCGGAATGCGCTCGTAGAGCTTGCCGTAGATGAGCAAGTTGTAGATTCGCACCGTCCGCACGCCTTCGAAGCGGTTGTGGGCCGGCACGATCTCCAGCTCGTGCTCGAGACGCGCGAGATCGGCGATCAGCGCCTCGACGAACTCCGGCTCGATCGCGTGCTCGACGATCGAGTAGCCGTCGCGCGCGATCTTGTCGACGTGTGCTTGGATCTGCGCCTCGTCCAACATGTCGCCTCCTTGGAGCCAGTCTGCTCCTCTTGCATTGCTCAATCACGCCCCCTCCGGCAACCTGTCGGAGCATGACACCGAGCGGGCGCGGATGGATCTGCGTCGGCCTGTTGGCCTCCGCCGTGCTCGGCGCGCCCGCGCCGGCGGCGCCGGGGTGCGTCGGCGACTGCAACGG
>JBOGIZ010000448.1:0-2598 GCA_050747805.1 Vicinamibacterales bacterium
GGCGGCGCGGCAATCGGGTGGCTGCTCGGCCCCGCCGACTGGATGACCGCCGCGGCGCGCGCGCTCGCCGACGCTGCGCCCGCGGTAGCGACCGACCTCACGCGCGCCTGGGTGCTCGTGCCCATGACGGCCCTGATCGTGCTCGGCTCGGTCGCGCTGTTCGTAATTTTCGCGGACGAGTAAACGACAATTCTGCAATCCCGATTGCAGGTTCGACCTGCCGCCGACGCGTAATTCAGCCGATTTCAGGCAAATCGTGCGGAAATGACTCGGCACCGCCTTTGCGGGTTTCATAGCCGCCAAAGGAGTCACACGCATGATGTGGATTCTCGCCATCCTAATGGGCGGACTGAGTGTCTGGTACGTGTCGGTGCGCCGCCGGCGCAAGGCGTCTGGACAGAAGGCCGCGTAGACGGCAATCCCTTTCGTTCATCGCGAATCGCCGATTCCGATCGGTGATTCGCGATCGGTGATGCGCGATCGGTGATGCGCGATGCGCGATGCGCCGATCAGGGATCAGGGATTCAGCGATTCGGAGTCCGCTCCGTCGTCAGACTGACGGCCATGCCGACGACGACGACGACCGCCACGCCGATGGGGTTGTGCCAGAGGTACGACACGTTGCGCGTCGCGGGCGCGAACGCAAATGCGACGACCACGCAGAGACCCGTCAGCAGGCCGACGAACGCCCCATGTCCGTTCGCGCGTCTGAACGCGAGTGCGAGCACGAACACGCCCAGCAGCGATCCATAGAAGATCGATCCGATCCGGTTCACGACCTCGATCAGCGATCCAAGCCTCACCGCCACGTGCGCGACCGTACAAGCGACGATGCCCCAGAAGGCCGTCGCCAGACGCGACACCATCAGGTAGTGGGCGTCCGTCGCGTCCGGGTTGATCATCCGCCGATAGACATCGATGACCGTCGCGCTCGACGTTGCGCTCAACTCGCCCGCGGTCGCCGACATGGCCGCGGCGAAAATCGCCGCGATCACCAATC
This sequence comes from Vicinamibacterales bacterium, assembly GCA_050747805.1. Classification (GTDB taxonomy): domain Bacteria; phylum Acidobacteriota; class Vicinamibacteria; order Vicinamibacterales; family 2-12-FULL-66-21; genus JAICSD01. Next base: position 1,001 of record JBOGIZ010000448.1, read on the forward strand.
CCACCAGCCCCTGCGGCAGCCGCGTCGTCACGAACGTTGGAAAGACGTAGTTGACGTCGGGCTTCGGCGTATCGCCGGTCGTGTCGCCGTAGCCGGGCGCACCCGAGACGTCTCCGACCAGCTTGGCCGCGCGCGATCGGATGTCCTGCATCGCGGCCGTGGCGCGAACGAACCGATCCCGCGCCGGCGCGATGTCCGACGGCCGAGCGTCGGCGTACGCTTCGGCGGCGGCGCGCCGATCGGCGAAGGCCCGCGCGAACTCGGACTGAAGGGCGCTGTATTCCCCGGCGCGGGCGCTTGCCGTCACCTGCGGCAGATGCTCGGTGTTGAACAGCATCGGGGGCGCGTTGAAGACATAGAAGAGGAACAGCAGTACGCCGACGAGCAGCACGAGGACCTGCAGCGGGACCTTCACGAATGCGCTCATGAGCAGCGAGCCGCGCGCCTGGCGCAGCGACTTCGCCGTCAGATACCGTTGAACCTGACTCTGGTCGCACCCGAAGTAAGAGAGGTGCAGAAAGAGGCCGCCGATGAGGCCCGACCAGAACGTGTAGGTCTCGCGCGGATTGAACCTGAAATCGACGGTGTTCAGCCGGCCGACCGCACCCGCGACGTGCAGCGCGCGCGCAACGCTGACGTCGTGCGGCAGTCCGAGCATCAGCGCGATGACCGCGCAGATGAGCCCGCCGATCACGAGCCCCATCTGCTTGACGTCGGTCCACGTGACCGCCTGCACGCCGCCGAACATCGTGTAGAGGATCGTCGGCGCGCCGATCGCGAGAATGGTCAGTGTCAGGTTCCAGTGAAACACGATCGAGAGGATCACGGCGGGCGCCGAGATGATGACGCCCGTCGACATGCTGCGGCCGAACAGAAAAAAGATCGTCGCCAGCGTACGCGTCTTCAGATCGAACCGGCGCTCCAGGTACTCGTATGCCGTATAGACGCCCGCCCGATAGAAAAACGGCACCAGCGTGACCGACAGCAGCACCATTGCGATCGGCAGGCCGAAATAAAACTGAATGAACCGCATTCCATCGGCGTACGCCTGGCCGGTCGTGCCCACCAGGGTGATCGCGCTCAACTGCGTGGCCATCACCGAGAGTCCGACGGCCCACCAGGGAAGACTGCGGTTCGCGAGAAAGTACCCTTCGATCTTGTCGGCCGATTTCGTGCGGCGCAATCCGTCGCCGACAATCCAGACGAGGTACCCGACGACCACGAGCCAGTCGAGCAGATGCATGCGGCGCGGAGGCTATCTGGAGAAAGTGCGGCCGAACCACCACAACACGGTGATCACCGCTGCATGACAGGCGAGGACGAGCGTGTAGATGCGGCCCATCCCCTCTTCGGAGGACGCCGTGTGATCAGACATCCGCGAAGTATAGCTGCGAATGGAAGGGGTCGACCCGGGACGATGTCAGGCGATGGGAGGTCCGAGCCCGTTCTCGACGCGGTATGCCGGACCGTGCGGCCGCGCCGCGCGTGCGGATGTCAGGACGAATTCGATGTGCGATTTGATCTCGCCGTGGCGGAGGTCGACCACGCCCGGATGCTTCACCAGCGTTTCTCCCTCGAGCAGCGTGAGCGTGACCTGG
>JBOGIZ010000449.1:0-1752 GCA_050747805.1 Vicinamibacterales bacterium
CGTACGGTGCGGCTGGGGCCTCGAACGCAACCGCAACGGCGGCAGCGCCGCCGCCGCCATCATGGCACTCCCGGCCGTCGCTGGAAAATTCGGCGTCCGCGGCGGCGGGTACTCCATGAGCAACTCCCTCGCGTTCGGCCTCCGCGCCGCGCAGTGGATCGACGCGCCCGAACCGCCGGCGCGCATCGTCAACATGAATCACCTCGGGCGCGCGCTGACCGAGTACACGACGCCGCCAGTGCAGATGCTCTTTGTCTACAACTGCAACCCGGCCACGACGATGCCCGATCAGAATCGCGTGCTCGAGGGCCTCGCGCGCGACGATCTGTTTACGGTGGTGTTCGAGCAGGTCTTCACCGATACGGCGCGGTACGCCGATCTGATCCTTCCGGCGACGACGTTTCTCGAGCACTACGACATTGCGAAGGGATACGGCCCGATCAGCCTCCAGCTCGTGCGCCCGGTGATCGAGCCGGAAGGCGAGGCGCGGCCGAATGCCGATATCTTCTCGGCCATCGCCGAACGGCTCGGCGTCGGCCACGCCGAAGAGGATGCGGAAACGCTGCTGCGGATTACCGGCACGATGGGGGATCGCGGCGCGGAGCTGCTCGAAAAAGGATCGGCGACTCCTCCGTACGAAGGGCGCCCCGTGCAATTCGTCGACGTGCTCCCGCGTACTGCGGACGAAAAGGTGCATCTTTTCCCCGACGCGATCGACGGCGTCCCCACCACGGGCATGTACGAGTATCAGCCCGATCCTGCGACCGATCGATTTCCGCTGGCGTTGATCTCGCCCGCAACGGACACGTCGATCTCGTCCACGCTCGGCGAGCTGCGCACGCGCGCCGCCGTCCTCCACATCCATCCCAACGACGCCGCGGCGCGCGGGATCACGCAGGACGACCCCCTGCGCGTGTTCAACGCGCTCGGCGAAATGCAGTGCCCGGCCAATCTGACATCCGACATCCGCAGGGGTACCGTCGCATTCTCGAAAGGCGTGTGGCGGAAGAACAGCTACAACGGATCCACGTCGAACGCGCTGGTGCCCGACACGCTCACCGATCTTGGCGGCGGCGCCTGCTTCAACGACGCGCGCGTCGAGGTCGCATTGCTCGGAAGACACTGACGGGAGACGCGTCGCGGGCGGAGCATTTCGCCCCGAAATCCCGCTTCGCGCGCCGGCAGAACGCTCCGCCGGCGGCGTGTCGGCGAAAGCGCGGGGCCCCGGGACTTGGCGCGTGGTACACCGCGCGCGGATTTCTGGCGCCTCTGGAGTGTTCTGCCGTCTGACGCGCGTCCGGCACGCTCAAAGGGATTTCTGCGCGAAACGCTCCGTCCACGACGCGCTAATCGCACAACCTCCAACCTCCAACCTCCAACCTCCAACCTCCAGCCTCCAGCCTCCGAGGCGTTGGGGGTCCCGCGTCAGGGCTAATAGCTGAAAAAGAAGAAGAGATCGACGCCGCCGCGCTCGATGCGCCGCTCCGTCAGGCGGTTGGCGACGCCGCTGGTTTCCGGCGCGACCTCGCCGCTCAGCCGCAGGAACCTCGCCAGCTGATAGTCGAGCATGAACTGCGTGAAGCTGCGCTGGCCGAACTGCTGTTGAAACTGGACGAACGCCTTGTCGGTGACCTGCTTGCCGAGCGTCACGCCCCCCGCGTTCTCGCCCGTTTCCGGATCAGAGGTCGTGATCTGGAAGAGATCGACGTCGAGCGCTTTCCCAATCGACTGCCCGAGCGATGAGGCTACGAA
>JBOGIZ010000450.1:0-4900 GCA_050747805.1 Vicinamibacterales bacterium
GCGCACGACGGCGTACGACACGACGCCATAAATCCCCAGCGCCGCGAGCATCAGCGCCGCGGCTGCGAACAGAGACGTCAGCAGCGCTTCAAATCGCTGCGATGCGACCGAGTCGGAGAGTCGGTCGCTCATGCTCACAACCTGAGGGATTGCCATGCTTCGATCGATGTGCCAGATCGCGTCGCGTAACTCGGGTGCGACGGTCGGGGCGCCCACTCGACTGCGCAACACCAACGAAGCGCCCACTCCGCTCGTGTAGAGCTCGTAGACGACCGGTGTCGGCGACTTGGAGAGACTCACGGTCCGCGTGTCGCCGACGATCCCGACGACCTGAAATCCTGGAAATCCAGAAGCGGGATCGATGTCGGACCGCTGGCCGATGGGATCGCGGCCTGGCCAGATCGTGGTCGCGGCGGCTTCGGACACAACCACGCTGGAGGTGTCGGCGTCGGATGGCGTCAGCTCGCGCCCGCGCACGAGCGGGATCCCGAACGCCCTGAAGTAATCCGGGCTGACATGTCGATAGCTGGCGAAGGGACGTTCGGCGGGTGGCCTCGTGTCGCCGGGCAGGTTGACGGGATCGTCGTTCCGCTCGCCGCTCAGCGGCAGCCAGTCGGTCACCGCGGACGATTCAACGCCGGGGAGCGCGGCGGTCGCCCGGAGGACCTCGCTCCAGAACTGCTGTCGCTGCTGGCGTTGTGGATACTGCGTCCTCGGCAGCTGCAGAGTCAGCGTCAGCACATGCTCGACGCCGAAGCCCGTCGGCACTGTGAGCAGATTCGAAAAACTCGTGATGAGCAACCCTGCCGCGATTAGCAGCACCGCGCTCAACGCCGTCTCGAGGCCAACCAGGAACCCGCGCGCGCGGAGACGCGCCCGGCTGTCGCCGCTGCGCGCGCCGCCCGACCACAACGCCTCTTGCGGATTCACCGACGCCGCGCGCCATGCGGGGAGGACGCCCGCGAGAATCCCCGTGAGAAGGGAGATCGCCAGCGTGAACCACTCCGCCCGGCCATTGAGATGGACGTCATGGATGCGCGGCACGTTCACGGGCGCGACGGCGACCAGTCCCTGTACCGCCCAATACGCGAACACCAGTCCGAGCGCGCCCCCGAGCACACCGAGCAGCAGCATCTCCACCAGTGCCTGCGAGACGAGTCGTCCGCGGCTTGCGCCGAGCGCTCTGCGAATCGCCGATTGCTGCTCGTGAGCGGTGGCGCGCGTGAGCACGAGATTCGCCAGGTTGACACAGATGATGAGCAGCACCGCCGCAATCGCGGCAAACAACATCCAGAGCGCGCGCTTCGTCGATCGCACGATCATCTCGCCGAGCGGCACCAGCACCGTCCGCGGGTCGGGCATGAAGGACTGCGGACCCAATGTGCGGCTCAGGATGACGTTCATTTCCGCGGTAGCCTGCTCGCGGCTCACGCCTGGTTTCACTCGAGCGATCGCGCCATAGCCGAAGCCGGCGTCGGGCGCCAGGTCACCCCGATCGAGCACTTCGGGCACGAACATCTGAGGCTCCGCGTCCGAGCCCATCGGGCCGAGCTGGTTGCCCGACGGAAAGTAGCAGTCTCGTGGCAGGACGCCGACCACGGTGTACGCGCGACCATCGAGCGTGATCGCGCGCCCGACGATGTCAGGCGCGCCATGGAAGCGAGTCATCCAGAGCGCGTGCGTCAAGATCACTTCGTGGTTGTGCCCGGCCTGGTTCGTCTCCGGCAGGAAATTCCGGCCGAGCAACAGCTTCACGCCGAGCACGTCGAACACGTCCGACGTGACGGCGTCGCCGGTGAGCATTTCGGGTTCTCCGCCGCTCGTCAGGTCCAGCCTTACGCCGTCTTCCACCAGGCCGATGCCCGACAGGGATTTCGCGTGATCGGCCCATCCGAGGTACGCCGCCGGATTGACCGGCACCATGGGAAATGTCTGTGCGACCGCTGGCACGAACAACTGCACGGCCATCAATTGACCAGCATCAGGGTAGGCGAGCGGTTCCAGGAGCACGCCGTCGACGATGGAAAACATTGCTGTCGTTGCCCCGATGCCAACCGCGAGCGTCAGCGCCGCCGCGATGGTGAATCCAGGCGACCGGCGGAGCATGCGCAGCCCGTGCCGCGCGTCGCGGAGGAGGTTTTCGAGGATCGGGATCGATTCCTGGTCACGGTAGGCGTCTCTCGTCGACTCCACCGCGCCGAATTTCAAGCGTGCTTCTCGTCGCGCGATGTCCGGCGGCATCCCCGCCCGGACGTTGTCCTCCGCTTGAAGCGCGATATGGGTCTCGATCTCGGATCGGAGACGATCGTCCTGGCGGCGCCGCATCACCAGATTCGCCAGGCGCCTCGAAATCCGGCGGATGGCGGTCACCGCAGGTCCTCGGCCTTCAGGGCGAAGAAGCGGGCGATGATCTGTGCCGTCTGCTGCCAGTCTCGCGATTCGGCCGCGAGGCGCGCGCGGCCCGACCGCGTCAGGCGATAGAAGCGCGCCCTCCGATTGTTCTCCGAGGTGCCCCACCCGGAGGCGATGATGCCTTCCTGCTCCAGTTTCAGCAGCACGGGATAGAGGCTGCCCTGGTTGACAGACAGGAGGCCGCCGCTGATCTGCTCGATCCGGCGCGCGATGCGGTACCCGTGGAGCGAGCCCATCACCTCCAGCGTTTTGAGCACCATCAAGGCGAGGGTCCCCTGGAGCACGTCCTTCTTGTCGTCCACGTCGCCCCCTGTAGGAAACCTACATGTGTAAACGGTCAGAGCCTATCACCGCTCATTTGGGAAACCAACATGTGTCAGAAGGCGGCGGACTATCTGCCGAGACGATGGACGCCGGCTTACCCGTACGGCGGCATGCGGTCGCGCGGTTCAGGACTCAAATGGGCCGGCGTGGTACGTGGCTTCCGACTGCCACGGCCAGGGAGGGATGCGGCTCGATAGCGCCTCAGTCCGCCTTGAGAATCGCCGCGGGTTCGAGCCTCAGCGCGCGGCGCGTCGGCCCACAGCACGAGACGAGTCCGATCGACGCCATCAGGAGCGCGACAATCCCGAGCGCCCGTGCATCCGTCGCGGCGCCGCCGAAAAGCACGCTCGACAGTACGCGCAGCGCCGCCAGCGCCAGGCCCGTTCCTGCCGCCGCGCCAGCGAGGATCAGCAGCGCCGTGCGTCCGAGCACGGTCGACAGCACCGCGCGCCAGGACGCGCCGATCGCCACGCGGATCGCGATTTCCCGCGAACGCCGCGAGACAGCGTACGCCACGAGCCCGTACAGTCCTGTCGCGGCGAGCAGCATCGCGAGTACGCCGAATACGCCGAGTGCTATCGCGGCGACTTTGCTTGGCAGGAGCGAGATCCAGGTCATCTCCTGAGCGCTCTCGACATCGTAAAGCGGGAGCGCCGGATCCAGACGCGCAGTCAGCTGACGAATCGCCGCGGCGATTTCCCCCTCAGGCAACGACGAGCGCACCGACAGGACCGTCGTCGAGTTGTACCACTGTGTCTCAGGGTTGAACGCCGCTGATGTGGGCGCCTCTCCAAGGGTTTCGTATTTGGCGTCTCCGACCACTCCAACGACCTCGACGATCGGGCCGCCCGGACCAAAGCGGAAGTAGCGTCCAAGAGCGTTGGTCGACTTGAACAGATGGCGCGCGAACGTCTCGTTGACGATCGCGACCTCAGTCGATGTGGCGGTATCGCGCGCGTCGAAGTCCCGTCCGCTCAGCAGCGGCATCCCAATCGTCCGCAGATATCCCGGAGACACGCTGTAGACGACGGCATTCGCAGCCGGGGGATCACCCGCCCCGGAATCAGTACGGTACACACTGCTGTGGTTCTGATCGAGACTGAGCGGCATCGAGTTCGAGAAGGCGGCCGAGATCACGCCAGGAAGGCGCGACGCTTCTTCCTGCATGCGCTGCTGAAACGCTTGACCGTGCGCCTTGTCGTAGCCCGCGAGTCCGAGGTCGAACGACGCCCTCGTCACGCCCTGAGGATTGAATCCGAGCGGCAGTGATAGCGCGCGCTCGAGTCCCTCGACCGATACGACCGATGCCGTGACGAGCACGAAGCAGACCGCGACCTGCACGGGAATCAGCGCGTCGCGCAGCGTCCATCGGCGCACACCACGACTCGACGAGACGCCGCCTTTGAGCGCCAGGTTCGGATCGGTCGCGGACGCGAAGCGCGCCGGCGCTGCTCCGAACAGGATGCCCGCGACGAGCGACACGCCACACGCGAACAGCAGCACGCGCCAGTCAACTGCCACGTCGAGTTGCATCGGAATCGTGACGGGAATCTGCCAGGCCGCCAGCGCGTGCGCGAGAACCGCGGCAGCGCCGATGCCCGCGGCGCCTCCAGCAAGCGCCAGCACAATAGCTTCGGCCAGCAGTTGTCGCAGGAGACGTCCGCGCCCGGCGCCGATTGACAGGCGGATCGCCATCTCGCGCTGGCGGTCGGCGCCGCGCGCGAGCAGGAGGCCCGCCAGGTTCGCACAAGCCGCGATGAGCACGAGCGCCGCCAGTCCGAGGACCGCGGCGCCGAACGCTTCGACCGGCGTCCGCAGCAGGCTGCCCACCAGGCCGGGACGTGTCAGGCGTAGCGACATCCCTTTGTTCGGCCATGGATACGTTCGCCCGAGAGCGGCTGCGATCGCGTTCAGGTTCGCTTCAGCCTGCGCTCGGGTCGTGCCACTCTTTAAACGGCCGATCATCCACATGTTGAACGTGGCGCGACGGGTGATCCAGTTGTTCCCCGGCTCGATCTGCGGCGTCATCATCATTGGCACCCAGATCGCGGGTCGGTAGAACACTTCCGTGCCGAAAAACCCGCGAGGCGCGATGCCGATCACCGTGAACGGAAACGTATTGATTCGGATCGTCGAACCGACGACGGCCGCGCTGCCGCCGAAG
>JBOGIZ010000451.1:0-2324 GCA_050747805.1 Vicinamibacterales bacterium
CCGGGAGGCCTTCGAGGAAGCGGATGGATGGAGCGATGTGCAGCCCTATTTCCGCATGCGGGATCTCCTCGATCCGAACACTGGGGGAGTTTTCTGGAACACGCCGTCCGCCGACTGCTATGACGCGATTGCGCCGCGATGGTATGTGGACGTCTGGGGATCCGACAGCCGTGAGGTATCCCTGATGGGCCTCTCGACGAACGTCGACGCCGACGCCAGGGTGACGCAACTGAATCCAGTGGCAGCGAACCTGTTCAGAACATACGGAGTGACCGACGTGCTCAGCCGGTACGCGGAGACCGGCGCGAGCCTGCCGCTGATCTATCACGACGCTGACGTCTACATTTACAGCGTGCCAGGCGCCGCGCGCGTTCGGTTCGTCCCTTCAGCGCGATATGTCGAGACTGATCGCGAGGCCGCGCAGCGCCTCCTCGATCCGCAGTTCGATCCAACGCGCGAGGTTCTGCTGCACGACGTACCGACCGGGCGGCGGCAGTCATCGTCCGAGTCCACGGCGGTCGGCCATGCGGCGATCATGCGGGAGGATTCACGCGAGATGGTGATCGACGCGGACGCCTCGGCCGACGGCTTTCTGCTGCTGGCCGATACCTACTATCCGGGCTGGACGGCGGCGATCGACGGTGCCGTGGTGCCGATCTACCGTGCCGATCTGTCGATTCGCGCGATTCCCTTTCCGAAGGGGCGGCACGAGGTGCGATTCGAATACGAGATGCCCGGCCTCACCAGAGGCCTCCAGATTTCGCTGTTCGCGTTCTCCGGTCTGCTGATCTGGATTGCGCTGGCCGTTCAGGCGAAGCGCAAACCGGCGCGATAGCGGGCGAGTCCCAGCGCGCCCCAAAACCCGATGACAAGGTACATCATCACCTGCGCCACGAGAATGTAGGTGATCGCGCTCGTGCGGCTGAAGCCGAACGGAGTCAGGACCGTGACGGCGGCGAACTGATAGACACCGATATAGCCGGGCGTGGATGGCAGCGCGCTCCCGAGCCCCAGGCCGGCCATCAGGAGAAAGGCGGCGGGCAGCGACATCGTGTAGCCGAGCGCCGCCGCCGTAATCCTCGCGCCGAACGCGTCAATGCACCAGATGAGGATCGTAAATGCCAGAAAGGCGCCCAGACGCGGTCCCGCATGGAAGGCGCGGAGACCGCGTAGCCCATGTTCAACCGCGTCTAGAGCGCGCGGCCGCCACGCGTGCGGCATCGGCAGCCGCTCGATCAATTTCATCAGCGCGGGCCCGAACAGCGGCAGCACGCCGATAATGCCGGCGCCGACCAGTCCGAGGATCCCGAATGGCCGCGCAGCGGCCGAGAGCCAGCCTGGCGGGGACGGCAGCGTCAACAGTATGGCGGCGCTGATGACGACCAGGGCGATGGCATCCGCGACGCGTTCGGCCAACGCCGTCGCCAGCACGTACGCGCTCTGCAGTGTGTGGCGTGAACTGATCATGAGCGTGCGGACCAGCTCGCCGCCGCGAGCGGGCAGGAAGTTGTTTCCGAAATACCCGGCGGCGGTTGCCCAGAACGCCGTCGGCACGGTGACGGATCCTTCGGCGTTCAAGAGTACGCGCCAGCGAACGGCGCGCAGAAACAGCGTCACCGTGCTGAGCAGCGCCGCGAACGCGAGGGGCGCCGGCGCTGCGTGCGCGACCGTGTGGCCGACGAGCGTCCAGTCGATCCCGCGCAGCGAATAGTAGAGAAGGACGGCCGCGAGGACGCCGGCGATACCGAGAGAGATGGCGTGGCGCCGGGTCATCGCCAAAGGGCCGCCGCGTATCGCGATGTCTCAATCAAAGTTAATCCGTTCCTTCTCGATCACAGGCGGCCGCCGCAGCACTTGTGTGTGAATCGCCCCTATATATTCGCCGAGCAGGCCGATGAAGACGAGCTGAACGGCGCCGATGAAAAACATGCCGATCACGAGCGGCGCGGTGCCGACCTGGAAATTCGACCAGAAGAGAAGTTTGTACACCAGATACACGAACGCAACGAGAAAGCTCGCCGCACCGACCGTGCAGCCGCCGAAAATGGCCAAGCGGAGCGGCACCTTCGAGTGGTTCGTCAGGCCGAGCATGGCCATGTCCCACAAGGTGTAGAAATTATTTTTTGTGAATCCCCGTTTCCGCGCCGGCTGCGTAAATGGAACGAGCGCGCGTTCGTAACCGAGATCGCAGATGAGCCCGCGGAAATACGGATACGGATCGTTGATCGTCCGGATGTCCTCGACAACCCTCCTGTCGTACAAACCGAAGCCCGTCGCGTTCTTGACGAGCTCAATATCCGAAAGCCGGCCGATCAGGTTGTAGT
>JBOGIZ010000452.1:0-5194 GCA_050747805.1 Vicinamibacterales bacterium
CTCGTAGCCGGTCGCGACGATCATCGTCGGGATCGACAGAAAGAATGAAAACTCGAGGGCCGACGCGCGCGACATTCCTGCGATCTGTCCGGCCGCGATCGTCGCCATGGATCGCGACGTGCCGGGAAATACCGCCGAGAGAATCTGGCACGCACCGATCCAGACGGCCTGCGCGACCGACATGTCCTCCATGTGCCAGACACGGATGCGGCTGTCGTGCGCCGCGGGTCCGAGGCGCTCGGCGCGCGCGTGCATCGCGTCCACAATCCACATGATCACGCCGCCGACCACAAGCGATGTGCCGATCACCACCAGGTTCTCCAGGTTCTTGCCAATGACTTTCGTCAGGAGATAACTGGGAATCGCGGTGACGACGAACGCGACCGAAACAAGACCGAGTGGATGAGTGATCCACCCGCGGTCGCCGCGCTCGCCGCGCGGATACGTGGACACAAATTTCGCGATACGCGGCCCGAAGTACACGAACAACGACAGGATGGCGCCGAGCTGGATCACGATCGTGTACATCTTCCAGTAGCCGCTCGACAGACTGACGTGCAGCAGCGCTTCGGTGATGCGGAGATGCGCGGTGGAACTGACGGGCAGGAACTCCGTCAGGCCCTCGACGACGCCAAGCAGAACAGAGACCGGATAGTCGCTCACGCACGCTCCTCCAGGCGCACGAGGGTACCACTGACATATACTGGGGGATAGTTCTGTTGGCAATGATTCGGCGCGGACGTTCCCCCGACAGCGCGACGAGTCCACGCGCGCAATGAAATACCCGTCCATGATTGGCGATCCGCGGATCCGGCTCGCCATTCTTATTGCCGGTCTGGTCCCCGCGTTTGCGATTGCGCTGACGCTCGTCGGCCGCTACAAGCAGCAGCGCCAAAACCTCGGCGTCATGTGGGCGCAGCGGGGCGCACGCGACCTCGCGGCGAATCCGCTCCTGGCCGTCGCCGACTACCAGACGGCGTTGTCCTATAGGCCCGACGCGACGGCCGATCGGCTCAATCTGTCGGAGGCGCTCATCGCGGCGAACCATCCGGAAGAGGCGGAATCGCACCTGCTGACGCTCTGGGCGGCCGAACCCGGGGATGGCCGCATCAACTTGGACCTTGCGCGATTATCGGCCGCGCAAGAGGACATCACGGAGGCCGTGCGGTACTACCATGCGGCCATCGACGGCGCATGGGACGTCGACGCCGCCGTCAGCCGGCGCAACGCACGGCTCGAGCTTGCGAAACTGCTGCTCGACAGGGGCCAGGCGGTTCGCGCGCAGGCCGAACTCATTGCGCTCATCGACGATCTGCCGTCGGACCCGGCCCTGACCACGGAGGTGGGGCGCCTCCTCGTGAGCGCCGGAGCGGACGCGCGCGCGGTGGGGTTATTCCAGCGCGCCCTGCAGCTCGATCCTCACGACTCGCAGGCGGCGCTCCTCGAAGGCGAAGTGCAGTTCCGCGCGGGCCAGTACGCGGCCGCGCGGCAGATGCTCGCGCAGGCCTCGAAAGAGGGCGCGCCGATGACCGCCAGCGATCAAATGATGCTCGATGAGAGTACGCGTGTGCCGGCGCTCGATCCCCTGGCGCTGCATCTCAGCACACGCGAGCGCGCACGCCGGGCCCTCCAGGATCTCTCGATCGCGCGCGATCGCCTCGCGCGGTGCGCGCCGCCGCCGTCGCAGGCCGGCGACGCACAGCACGTGGCGGATCTGTCGCGCCGGGCCGACGATATGGCGAAGCTGCGGCAGCGCCAGCTCGAACGAGATCCCGATCAGGTCGATCAGATGGCCGCGCTCGTGTTCGAAATCGAGGCGTTGCCCGCGCAGACGTGCGGCCCGCTGTCGAACGACGATCGCGCGCTGCAGTTGATTGCCGCCGAGCGGCGCGCGCAGGTCCGATGACGCGCAAACCCAGGCTCACCGAGGAGCAGGTCTTTCTCGTCATCGCCGTGGTCATCGGGGTCTATTCCGGGATCTCGGTCGCGTGCTTCCGCGTCGGGATCGAATGGTTCCGGCTCCGTGCGCTCGGATCGTCCCTCGTCCCCGGGTTCCCGCGTGCGGTGCTCGTGCCCGCCACGACCGGTCTGGCCATTGCGCTCCTGGTCGTGCGCTTCTTTCCGGCGTCGCGCGGCAGCGGCGTCAATCAGACGAAAGCGGCGCTGTATATCTACGACGGTTACATTTCGTTTCGCACCGTCGTCGGCAAGTTCGTGACCTCGGCGCTTGCGATAGGCAGCGGCCAGTCGCTTGGGCCCGAAGATCCGTCGCTCCAGATTGGCGCAGGGATCGCCTCGGCGCTCGGACGCCGACTGAAGCTGTCGCGCACGCGCCTGCGATACATCGCGCCGGTAGGCGCCGCGGCGGGCCTTGCCGCCGCGTTCAACGCGCCAATCACTGCCGTGCTGTTCGTCATCGAAGAAGTGATCGGCCGCTGGTCGGCCGGCGTGCTCGGGGCCGTCGTGCTCGCGGCCGTATCGAGCGTCGTGACGGAGGAGTGGTTCCTCGGCGATCAGCCGCTCTTCAGCGTGCCGCCGTATCACCTGGCGCACCCGTCGGAACTGCTGGCGTACGCCGCCATGGGCCTCCTCGGCGGCGCGGCATCGCTGCTGTTCGTGATGCTCATGACCACACTGAGGCCGCGGCTCAGGCAGATGGCGCCGTGGACCTGGTACGTGCAGCCGGCGATTGGCGGACTGCTCATTGGCCTGATCGCGCTGAAGCTGCCCCAGGTCATGGGCGCGGGCTACGAATACATCGATCAGGCGATGCACGACCAGTTCGGATGGCGCGTGCTGGTTGCGCTATGCATCGCCAAGCTGCTGGCGACCACGATCTCGTTCGTCACGGGCACGCCAGGCGGGCTGTTCGCACCGACGTTGTTCATCGGGGCGATGCTCGGCGCCGCCGTCTGCGCGATCGAGCGGCACATCGCGCCGGGCGCGACGGGACCGATCGGCGCGTACGCCCTGGTCGGCATGGGAACGATGTTCGCCGGCACGCTGCGGGCGCCCATGACGTCAGTGTTCATGATCATCGAAGTGAGCCACAATTATTCGATCATCCTGCCCGTGATGATCTCGAACACCATCGCGTATCTCGTGTCGCGGCAGTTCCAGCGCGTCGCGCTGTTCGATCGGCTCAGCCGCCAGGACGGCACCGACCTGCCCTCGATGGAAGAGGAACGGGAAACGACGCTGCACTCGGTCGAGGACGCGATGCGAAGCCCACAAGGCGTCCTCCTGCGCTCGGACGAGAGCGTGGATCGCAGTCTGGCGCGCGCCGCACAGGTGTCGACCGAGTACTTTCTGGCGCCCCTCGGCGCCGGCACGTGGGGCGGCATCTCGCGTGCGGAACTGACGGCGGTGAAGGACGGCGGCATGGGCGACAGGACTCTCGGTTCGGTGATCAAGGCGATCGCGCGGCCGTATTTGTACCTCGATCAATCCATCGAGTTCGCGCTGGGCGTGCTGCAGGAGCGTCCATTCGTTCCTGTCGTGCATCGCGCGAATCCCTCGCAGCTCGTCGGCATGGTCGCCCTCGATGACCTGCTGCGCGTCTATCGCAGTCCTGCCCGCGTCGAGGCGCCGATCGAGTAGCCGTATTCCCGCGGCGGCCGCGATCCATGCCTCGAACCATCCGACTGCTTCTGGGCGCCAGGGGCGCCCGCAGCCTCGGTCAGGGCGTAACCGTCGTCAGCTTCTCGCTGTACCTCCGAGCGCTCGGATACAGCGGAAGCGCCATCGGAACCGTCCTGATGGCCGGTCTGATGTTCGGCGCCGCGCTGACCGCCGTCGTCGGTCCGCTGAGCGACCGGCGCGGGCGCCGCCGGCTGCTGATCTTCTATGAAATCGCGGCGGCCGCGGCGGCGCTTGCGGCCGCCCTGTCCCGCAATGAAGCCGTTCTGATCGCCGCCGCCACCGTCGCGGGTTTCGGCCGTGGCGCAAACGGCGCGGCAGGACCGTTCGCACCCGTCGAGCAGGCATGGCTGGCGCGCGAGGTCCACGGAATCGAGCGGCGCCGCGTATTCGCGTTGAACGCGGGGATCGGCTTTGTGGGCATGGCGGTGGGCGCGGCGCTTGCCGCGGCGCCCCGCCTGGTCGGCCGCGGCTTCGGAGACATCGCGACGTACCGACTGCTGTTTCTGATTCCGTTCACGGCCTCTCTGGCGGCGATTGCGCTCGTGGGCGCGGCCCACGACAGCGGCGCGGGACCAGCGGCCTCCGCGCTCGCGGATGCCGATCGCCACCGGGCGCTCGTTCGCCACGAGAATCGGCAGCTCCGGCGCCTGGCTCTCACGAACATCGTCAACGGCTTCGCGATCGGGATCATCGGGCCGCTTATCGCGTATTGGTTCGCCCGGCGCTTCGGCCGCGGGCCGGAATCAATCGGACCGGCGCTTGCCGCCGGCTTCCTGCTGGGTGCGCTCGGATCGGTGCTGAATGGATGGATAAGCGTGCGGGTCGGCGCCGTTCGATCGGTGTTGTGGATGCGCGGCGTCGGTCTGATCTCGCTCATTGCGACCCCCTTTGCCGAAACCTTCGTGGGCGCGGCCGGCTGCTATTCGGTGCGCGCGATGTTCAATCAGGGGACGGCCGGCGCGCGTCAGGTGGTGGCGTCCGAGCTGACCCGCGCCGAGCGCCGCGGACTCGCCGCAAGCGTGCAGAGCCTGTCGCTGCAGATCCCGCGCGCCGCGGGTCCGGTGCTCGGCGGATGGCTGATGCAGCGAGGGCAGCTCGTCGCGCCGTTTCTCGTCGCCGCCGTTCTGCAGGGCGCGTACCTGTTTCTGTATGGGCGATATTTCTCGGCCGTGGACCGGCAGGTCAGCGAAACGTAAGGGTCTCAGTCGCGTTTTAACTCACGCGAGCCCGCCGGCGCCACCGGACGATGGACTCGTCCCGGGTCGTCACCTCATCGAGCTGCGTTCCGTAGGCGCGAAGCAGATCGCTGCGCGAAATGATCCCGATCACCGTCGAGGGATCGGCCGCTTCCACAACCGGAAGACGCCCGACTCGTTTTCGGACCATTTCGTCAGCGGCCTCGCGCAGCGGCCAGTGCGCGTACGCGATCGCCGGCGCGTGGTGGACGAGATCACGGATCATCGGCTGATCGCCTCCCGCGAGCAGATCGCGGCGTGTCACGACGCCGATGAGCTTGCCGTTGTCGAGGACAGGGTATCCCTGATGCGTGAGG
>JBOGIZ010000453.1:0-2405 GCA_050747805.1 Vicinamibacterales bacterium
GTGCCGCAAGGTCGCGCGCAAGGTCGTCAGCGAGGGCCAGAAGTTCAGCGAGGAGATCACCGCGGACAAGGTGACGCAGTACCTCGGCGTCCCGCGCTACCGCAACACGATGGCCGAGGAGACCAACGAGGTCGGCATCGCGACCGGCCTGGCCTGGACGGAAGTCGGCGGCGAGATTCTCGTGACCGAAGCGACGCTGATGCCGGGCAAGGGGGTCCTCACGCTCACCGGCAAGCTCGGCGACGTGATGCAGGAGTCGGCGCAGGCGGCCATGAGCTACGTGCGCTCGAAGGCCGACGAATTCCACATCCCGAAGAACTTCAATCGCACCACGGACGTGCACGTCCACATCCCGGAAGGCGCCATCCCGAAGGACGGACCGTCGGCGGGAATCACGCTCGCGACGGCGCTGGTGTCGGCGCTCGGGCGCACGGCGGTCCGCAGGGACGTCGCGATGACGGGCGAGATCACCCTCCGCGGCAAGGTGCTGCCGATCGGCGGCGTGAAGGAAAAGATCCTCGCCGCGCACCGCTCGGGCCTCAAGACGATCATCGTCCCGAAGGACAACGAGAAGGATCTGGCGGACATTCCCAAGAACGTTCTCGACGAGTTGAGCGTCTACATGGTCGAATCAATGGACGAGGTGCTGAAGGTCGCGCTCGTCGAACCGCTCAGCCCGATTGCGCCGCCGGTGCACACGGACATCGCCGGCGATTCGGCCGCGATTTCGCACTGACCAGGCGTCAAATGCCGAACGCAGAATGCCGAATGCTGAATGCCTGTGCGCAATTCAGCAGGTAGCATTGGGCATTCTGCATTGACATGAGGCTGGTAGACGCCCATTTCGTGACCAGCGCGGCGGATGCCGGGGGAATACCCCACGACGGCATCCCGCACATCGCGATGGTCGGACGCTCGAACGTCGGCAAGTCGTCGCTCGTCAACGCGCTGACCCGCCGCGGGCTCGCGCGCACCAGCGCGGCCCCTGGCAAGACGCGGCTCGCGAATCTGTATCGCGCCGACGTCGAGGGAGGGCCGGGCGGTCCCGGTCGATGGAGCGTCTACCTGGCGGATTTGCCAGGTTACGGCTACGCCCGCGGCGGCGTTGATTCGGTCGTGGAGCTGCAGAAGATCGCGGAAGCGTACCTTTTGGCAGCGCAGGCGTTCCCGCCCGCGGGCGGATACATCATCGCCCTCGTGCTGCACCTGGTCGATGCACGGCACCCGGGGCTCGAGGCGGATCTCGAGGCGTCGCACTGGCTGGAGACGCTCGGCGTCGAGCGCCGCGTGCTCGCGACGAAAATCGACAAGCTGTCGCGCAATGAACGCGCGAAGAACCTGACGGCACTTGAACGGCAACTCGGAACGGCCGCACTGCCCTACTCGGCGGCGAGCGGCGAAGGACTGGACGATCTGTGGACACTGATAGCAAGACTGAGCAGACAGCGGTAGCGGCACCGGCGGAACGGCCGGCGCCGGAGGTGAAAGTCGATCTCGCGACGCTAAAGGAGATGAGCACCGGCGAGCTGACGAAGATCGCCAAGCAGCTCGATGTGCCCGGCGCCACGGGGATGCGGAAGCAGGAGCTGATCTTCCAGATCCTGCGCTGCCGCGCCGAGAAGAGCGGGAACCTCTTCTCGGAAGGCGTGCTGGAAACGCTCCCAGACGGCTTCGGGTTCCTGCGCGCCCCGAATTACAACTACCTGCCCGGCCCCGACGACATCTACGTTTCCCATTCACAGATTCGAAAGTTCGACCTGCAGACCGGCGATACGGTCAGCGGCCAGATCCGGCAGCCGAAGGAAGGCGAACGCTACTTCGCGCTGATCAAGGTCGAAGCGGTGAACTTCGAGCCGCCCGATCGCATTCGCGACCGCGTCTTCTTCGAGAATTTGACGCCGCTCTACCCGCAGGAGCGGGTGCGGCTCGAGGCCGCGTCCGACAATCTCTCCGCCCGCGTCATGGACCTGATGGTCCCGATCGGCAAGGGACAGCGCGGCCTGATCGTCGCGCCGCCGCGCACCGGCAAGACGATGCTGCTCCAGAACATCGCGAACAGCATCACGGCGAACCATCCCGAGATCTATCTGATCGTGCTGCTGATCGACGAGCGGCCGGAAGAAGTCACGGACATGCAGCGGTCCGTGCGCGGCGAGGTCATCTCGTCGACCTTCGACGAGCCGGCCCAGCGCCACGTGCAGGTCGCCGAGATGGTCATCGAGAAGGCGAAGCGCCTCTGCGAGTACGGCAAGGACGTCGTGATCCTCCTCGACTCGATCACGCGCCTGGGGCGCGCCTACAACACCGAATGCCCGCACTCGGGGCGCATCCTCTCGGGCGGCGTCGATGCGAGCGCACTCCAGCATCCCAAGCGCTTCTTCGGCGCGGCCCGCAAGATCGAGGAG
>JBOGIZ010000454.1:0-2336 GCA_050747805.1 Vicinamibacterales bacterium
GTATTCGACCGACGAGCAACGCCGCGCGGCGGGATGCCTCGGCGGCCGAATGTCGCCGTAATTGTGAAAGGCAGCACTAAGTTGTCGCGCCTTGCAACGAGACGCCGTCGGCGCCGACCCAATCGTAGCGCGCCTCGCGGCCGCCAAGCCGCCACGCGGACGGCCAGATCGTGCGCTCCAAGTCGATCGGCTCGCCGAGCGGCTGATTCGCGGCGGCCGTCGCGAGCGCCGCCCGCAGGTCGCGGGTCTCATCGGCGCCGACCGCCTCCGGCGCGAGCGACACGAACAGCGTGGTCCCGCTGCGCGCCGCGAGATCCAGCCATTGCCGGTTGAACGTCCACGGGATCGCCGTGCTGACACCGACGCAGTCGGCGTCCGCCGCGTA
Source organism: Vicinamibacterales bacterium (assembly GCA_050747805.1). Lineage (GTDB taxonomy): Bacteria > Acidobacteriota > Vicinamibacteria > Vicinamibacterales > 2-12-FULL-66-21 > JAICSD01. The sequence continues at coordinate 386 of JBOGIZ010000454.1, forward strand.
GAAGGCGCCGTGCTGCACGCCGCGAAACGCGAGCGTGTTGACCCCCATCCGCCGCGTGCGGCTCCAGTCGGTCCCGCTCGTGTCATCGCCGATGCGGCAGATGTCGAACACGCCGGCCGAGAGGTGGCTGACGGTGTTGCAGCCGATGATGAGCGCGTCGCCGGCGGCCGTCCGGATCCCGCGATACAGGTCCGCAATGACTTCCGCCGTCGTGCGCGACGGCCCGCCTGCGAACGTCCAGCCGTCCTGTGTGAGCGCCGTTCCCATCTGAAATCCCCAGCGGCCCGAAAGATCGAACGTCGTGTAGTCGTGCTTGAGGAGATCGAAGCCCCAGCCCCGCAGCCGCGCGATGTCCGCCGCGATCTTCGCGGCTGCATCCGGCACGCTCGGATCGAGGAAGCGCCGATCGCGCGTCAGCCGCCATGCGTCGGGCGTGTCGCTCGACGCGAGCAGCGGCCGGATCCAGATGCCGGGGCGTGCGCCGGCGCGACGCACGTCCGCGGCGACCGCCGCGATATCGCCGAACTTCGCATTTGCGCGATCCCATCGGCCAACCTGCGCCTTATCCGCCCGCTCCGGCTGCCAGCCGTCATCGATCACGGCGAACGGCAGAATCGATCCTCCCGGCGACAACTCCACGATTCGCAACGCATCCGACCGAATGCTCTGCGCGCTGTTCTTCCCGTAGGCCCAGTACCAGTCATTGCTGCCGAAAACGGGCTGTGCCGGCATCCGCGGATGTGCGCACATCTCGCGGCAAAAGGCATGGAGAGCGGCGAACGCGGATTCACCCGCGCGTCCTTCGCGGCAGACCACCGTGCAGACGTCGAGCACGCGGCCGCCGAGCGCGAGCGCAGAGCCGCCGCTGCGGACGTCGGCAACGAGACTGATCCCTTCGTCGTCCACGCGCCAGAAGCAGAACGCGCCGGGCGACGTGCGGACGCCGTACGCGTGCGTGGCACGGCCGTCGTACCCGGCGAAGTACCACGGCATCGCGCGATCGGGAGCCATGCCGCGCCACTCGAGATCGCCGTACGCGCGCTCCCACGCGTCGCCGAGCATGATCCGCATCGCGCGCATGTCGCCGCGCCAGCGGAGCTGGACGCGCTTGATGCGGGCGTCAGGCGCCGACAATCGCACATTGAGCGCGGCGCCGGCGCGGACTGTCGTCACCACCACGCCGCTCCCCCGCCACTCGTCTCGCGACCGCGAGAGCGCCTCGACGTGCGCCGCGGTTTCCACCATCACCGTGTCAGGATCGCGGCGGATCTCGAGAAAGGCCGTCGTACTGTCTGCGCGCCCCGCGGCTTGGGCGGACGCCGTGCCGGGCAGGCCGAGCGCCGCGCCGGCGAACGCCGCCTGCTTCAGAAATACGCGACGAGGCTGCGGCGCTTTGTCCATTCTCTGGCATTATTCTAGATGGCGAGCTGACATCAACCGAAATACCAAATGAGGTTCGATCTAACTCCGGACAACCGAGATCAGCCGAATGACGTGCTTCTCGACAACCTTCGTTCGGTCGCCGCGCGGCTTGGGGTCACGAGGCTCACCCGGGAGGGTTACGAGAGGGCCGGTCGGTTTTCGCCAGCGACGATCGCGGCGCGCTTCAGCGGTTGGGGACGAGCGCTCGAGTCTGCCGGTCTTGAATCGTCGCGTCACTTCAGTATGACGCGCGAAGCGTGCATCGATGACCTCAAGCGAATCGCTAATCACCTTGGAGCCGCACACCTGACGGTCGCGCGGTACCGAGAGCACGGTCGCTTCTCTAAGAGGCCTCTCCGGATGGGTCGGTGCTCTGAACGCGGCAGGTCTGGAAGTCAGCGACCAGTTCCATCGCCGCACGTCGAACGAGGATCGGTTCGACAATCTCGAAGCTATCTGGCGGCGACTCGGCCGTCAGCCGACCGTCAATGACATGTTTGCGCCCGTGTCGCGATTCTCGGCTCACGCC
>JBOGIZ010000455.1:0-6052 GCA_050747805.1 Vicinamibacterales bacterium
TTGAAGAGCGGCAGACACTTGCCGGTGATTATCGTCGTCACTGCATACGACCAGTACGCAATCCAAGCCTTTGAGGCCGGCGCCGTCGACTACCTCCTCAAACCCGTGAGTCTGGAGCGTCTGGTTGTAGCTATCGAACGCGCTCGCAATCTGCGGTCCGGAGCCAGCGATGTCGCGTGGACGTCTGCATCGCCGCATCGCATCCGGCTCGAGTATTTCGAGAGCACGGGTAACGCGCGGCTGAAGTTGATCTGGGATGCCGGACTGGTCGACGACAGCGAGCGGCGGATCGACGATGCCGTCGCCATGACAAAACGAAGCGACGCCGCCGTCGTCGTCGCCGGGATCGAAGAAGGCGAGTTCCGCGACCGCGCGCTGCTCGCCCTGCCCGGCCGGCAGGAGGATCTGATCCGCCGGGTGGCGGCGATCGGCAAACCGACCATCGTCGTGCTCGTCGGCGGCAGTGCGATCACGATGTCGTCATGGATCGATCGTGTCGGCGCGGTGATCGACGCCTGGTATCCGGGCGAGCAGGGCGGGAACGCCGTTGCTGACGTCCTTTTCGGCGACGCCGATCCCGCGGGGCGCCTTCCGATTACCTTTCCGATGAGCGAAGGCCAACTGCCGCTGTCGTACGACCACAAGCCGACGGGCCGCGGCGACGATTACGTCGATCTCACGGGTATGCCGGAGTTTCCGTTCGGGTTCGGCTTGAGCTACACGAACTTCGAGTACTCGGGCCTTCGGATCGATCCGGCCGCAATCGATTCGGCCGGCACCGCAACGGTGCGCTGCACCGTGAAGAACATCGGCGCGCGTCCGGGCGACGACGTGGCGCAGCTGTACATTCGCGACGTCCTCGCATCTGTTGCTCGGCCGGTCATGCAGCTGGAAGGTTTCCAGCGGATCGCACTCGCGCCGGGCGAATCGAAGTTCGTGGACTTCACGCTCGGGCCCGAGGAGCTGCGCATGCGGGACACAGACAATAAATGGGTCGTCGAGCCTGGCGTGTTTCGCATCATGGTCGGCGCATCGTCGAAGGACATCAGACTGCGCGGCGAACTGGAGGTGCGATGAGAAAGCGGCGGACATGACGCCCGTCGTGCACGTGGCCGGTATTCGCAAGAGCTACGGCAGCACTGTCGCGGTCGACGACGTGTCGTTCGACGTGCAGGACGGCGAGATCTTCGGTCTAATCGGGCCCAACGGCGCCGGCAAGACCACGACGATGGAGTGCGTCGAAGGACTGCGCAGACCCGATCGCGGCAGTATTTCCGTGCTCGGGCTGGATCCCATTCGCGACGTGTACGCCCTTCAGCGCCGGGTGGGGATTCAACTGCAGGAAGCGCAGCTGCAGAAGCGCATCAACGTCCGCGAGGCAGTGCACCTGTGGGCGGCGCTGTACCGCAAGCCCGCGTCGGATGGCGATCGCCTGCTCGAGCAGCTCGGACTCGTCGAGAAGCGCGGCGCCTGGTTCATGACGCTCTCGGGCGGCCAGAAGCAGCGCCTGTTCATCGTGCTCGCGCTCGTGAACGATCCGGAGCTCGTCTTTCTCGACGAATTGACGACGGGACTCGATCCGCAGGCGCGGCATGCGATCTGGGATCTCGTGCGCGGCATCCGCGCACGCGGAAAGACCGTGCTGCTGACGACCCACCTCATGGAGGAGGCCGAGCGGCTGTGCGACCGCGTCGCGATCATCGAGCACGGACGCGTGATCGACGCCGACACGCCGGAGCGGCTCGTGGCCCGCCACTGCCCTGAGCGCACCGTCGTCGTCATGACGACCGATCCTCTTGCAGGCGAGCATTTCGGATCGATCCCGCGTGTGCAATCGGTCGAGCGGCAGGAGTCGCGCTTCACGATTCGCGGCAGCGGTGAAGATTTCGTGTCGGCGGTCATCGGGTGCCTGTTCGAAAACCGGATCGCGGTCACCGACTTTCGGACAGTACATCCGTCGCTCGAGGACGTCTTCCTGCGGCTGACGGGCCGCTCCATTCGAGACTGAAGAACCGATGCGAGGACTCCTGCGGCTCACATGGCTCGAAACGAAGATTTTCATGCGCGAGCCGCTCGGCGCGTTCGGCTCGGTGGGGATTCCGGTGCTGCTCTATGTGGTCCTCGGGCGCATGCTCAGCCCCCGCTTTCCGGCGGCGGCGGCCGGGAACGTCGACGTGCTTCGCATCGAGGTGCCGATTCTCGCGGCCCTGCTGATCTCGATCAACGCCGTACTTTCGCTCGTGACGATCGTGTCGATCTATCGCGAGGGCGGCATCTTGAAGCGCCTGCGGGCGACGCCGCTCGGTCCGCGCACGATCCTGGCTGCTCACGTGCTCGTCAAATTGTCATTTACCGCGGTGACGCTTCTTCTGATGGTGCTTGCCGGAAAGCAGTACTATCCCGCGGACCTGCACATCCCGGTCGGATCGTTCACGGCTGCGCTTCTCATCGCAACCGGGAGCGTTCTCTCACTGGGCTTTCTGATCGCCAGCGTCGTGCCAACGGCGCGCTTCGCGCAGCCGATCGGCGCGGTTGTTCTCTACCCGATGGTGGCGCTGTCCGGCTTGTTTTTTCCCATCGCGCTTCTGCCGCCCATTGTGCGCACCGCGGCCCGCGTCCTGCCGTTCACGTATGCCGTCTCACTGCTCGCAGGAATTCTCAACGGGGAGGCCTGGTCCGCACATCTCGGCGACGTCGCCGCACTCGCAATCATCGCGGCCGTGTGCACGACACTGTCAGCAAGACTGTTTCGCTGGGAGTGAGCCGTCAATCGTCAATCCGTCGATCGTCAATCGTCAATCGTCAATCCGTCGATCGGCAGTCGTCAACCGGCAATCGGCAATCCTTCTTCTCAAGACCAGTATGCTTCGCCAGCCGGCTCCACGATGACGAGGCTTTTCAGGAACGCGATAGCCTTTTTCAGACCTTCAGACGGAGACATCAAACTGTCCTCGTGCTCGATGCTGAGCACATGGTCGTAGCCGGCGAGGCGCAGCGCGCTCACGATGTCTTTCCAGACAATCGCGTCGTTGCCGTAGCCGACGGTCCGGAAGATCCACGAGCGCTCCAGCTCGCGCGTGTATGCCTTCGCGTCGAGCACGCCGTTTCGGGCGACGTTGCGCGCGTCGATGCGGCAGTCTTTGGCGTGCACGTGATAGATGCAGTCGCCGAGCGCGCGGATCGCGGCGACGACGTCCACTCCCTGCCAGAACATGTGGCTCGGATCGAAGTTGCAGCCGATCGTGCCCGGCGCAATGTCGCGCAGCCGCAGCATCGTCTCCGGGTTGTAGACGACGAAATTGGGGTGCATCTCGATCGCGACCTTGATCCCCGCATCCCGACAGGCACGGGCGGTCTCGGTCCAATAGGGGATCACGCGCGACTTCCACTGCCACTCCAGCATCTCTGAGAATTCGGTCGGCCACGGCGACACGATCCAGTTCGGCTGCTGCGCTCGGGCGTCGCCTGGTGGGCAGCCGCTGAAGGTGATCACGGTTCCAACATCGAGTCGCTTGGCGAGCTCGACGGTCTTCATGAATGCGTTGTGGTGCGCGCGCGCGATCGCCGTCTGCGGGTGCAGCGGGTTGCCGTGGCAGCTGAGCGCGCTGATGATCAGGCCGCGCCGCGCGATCGCGTCCTTGAACGCGCGCAGCTTCTGATCGCCGGCGAGCAGGGCTTCGGGGTCGCAATAGCCGTTGCCAGGATACGCGCCCGTTCCGATCTCGACGGCGTCGATGCCTTGATCGACGACGTAGTCGAGCATCTCCTCGAAGGGGGTCGCGCCGAAGAGAACCGTGAAGACGCCGATTTTCATTTCTGGCTCACTCGCTGTTGCATTCTCTCGCGGCTATATCGAGACCCACCGCCTGGTGCGGGCCGCCTTTTCAATCGCCGCCATCACGCGCTGGTTGCGGACGCCGTCCACGAAGCTCGGTTCCGGGATTCGATTGTCCGCGATGGCTTCGAGCAGATCGTAGATCGTGTGCACGAAGGTGTGCTCGTAGCCGATGATGTGGCCTGGCGGCCACCAGGCCTTGATGTACGGGTGCGTTGCTTCGGTGACGAGGACGCGCCGGAAGCCCCGCACGCGGCGCTGGTCCGAATCGAGATACAGCTCGAGTTCGTTCATGCGCTCGAGATCGAATGCGACGGTTCCGCGGCTGCCGTTGATCTCGAACCGGTTGTAGTTCTTGCGTCCAGGCGCCAACCGCGTGGCCTCAATCGTCCCGATCGCGCCGTGGTCGAACCGCACGAGCGCCAGCGCCGCATCATCCACGGTCACGCGGCCTTTGCGCCGCGGATTGCCGGGCAGCGGCCGCGTCTTGATGAAGGTTTCGAGGTCTCCGGCAACGGCCGCGATCTCGCCAACGAGAAATCGCGCGAGGTCGATCGAATGCGCCGCGATGTCGCCGAGCGCTCCGGAGCCCGCCTTCTTCTTGTCGAGCCGCCACACGAGCGGAAATTTCGGATCCGTGATCCAGTCCTGCAGGTAGGTACCCCGGTAGTGGCGGATATCGCCCAGCTGTCCGTCTTCGATGAGCTGCTTCGCGAGCACCACGGCGGGAGCGCGCCGGTAGTTGTGGCAGATCATGTGGACGACGCCGGCCTTTTCGACGGCGGCGAGCATCCGCTCGGCGTCGGCGACCGAATTGGCGAGCGGCTTTTCGCAGATGACGGCCTTGCCCGCGCGCGCGGCCGCGATCGCGATCGCGGCGTGCGAATCGCCGGGCGTGCAGACGTCCACGAGATCGATGTCCGTGCGGCGGACGACGTCGCGCCAGTCTGTCGCGGTCTCGTCCCAGCCATAGGCTCGCGCCGCTGCGGCCACCTTCGCGCCGTGCCGTCCGCACAACACCTTCATGCGCGGCGTCAGGCGCGGGGAAAAGAACGGCGCCACTTGTCGGTACGCGTTGCTGTGGGCCTTGCCCATGAACGCGTAGCCGATCAGGGCAACGTTGATCGAAGGCATCAGCGGGAAAGCTGTTTCAAGACCCCGGTGCCGGGTCCTGGCGCGAACACTTGAGCCCCGCCGCTTCGCGGCGAGGACCCCTTTTCGTGCTCGGCGCCAAGAGCGCTTGTCACGGGCGAGGCGCCTGCGGCGCGAAGCGGGGCGGCCCCGTTCGCGCCACCCGATGAGGGCCTTGAAACCAGCTGCTTCGCTTTGGCGTGCGTTTGCGCGAAGGATCTTTGCGCGAAGGATCGCACCAGCGAGGCGAGCGCTGAGATGTCGGCCGGCGTGAGGCGTCCTTTGAACGGCAGCATTGCCGTGCCCGGCGCGCCGTTGGTGATCGTCTTCACGACGTCGGCCTGCGTGCTGCCGTGTTTCCACTTCGTCCGGCCGACGAACGCGAGGTCTTTGAATGCGGGCGTGCCTTTGCCTTCCGGCCCGTGGCACATCTGGCAGTTGGCGGTAAAGAGCTGGAGCGTCTTCGCGCGCGACACGGACGCGCCGCGCGATTGTGCTGCTGCAGCCCCCGGCGCGACGACGATCGCCGACAGGAGAACGGCCGTCATGCTCCAGCGCATCTCTTCAGCCTACGACAATCCGGCTGCGGCCGGCGCCGCGTGTTCCGTTTCGAGCTGGCGCGCGACCACGGCGCCGATGTAGCACAGGGCGATCACCAGCAGCAGCAGCCGGAAGCCGGTGATGAGCGACAGATATTCCGCCACGCCCCCCAGCATCGCGCCCAGCAGATTCACGCCGTAATCGATGCCGACCGACGGCGAGCGCTTGATCGCCGATCCGAAGAGCAGTCCCGCGCAGAGGATCGGGCTGAATTCGAGCGCGGCGTAGAACACCGACTCCGCGGTCAGGCTGGCAAACGTCACGCGCCCGATCGGCACGAAGTAGTTCACGATCAGCAGCGCGACGAGCACGACGCCCACGGCGATGCCGCCGCGGATCTCGCGCCGGTTCACGATGAAATTCGCGATGAGCGCCATCGTGAGCACTGAGGCGATCGCGAGCGAGGCCACGAACCACGTCGAGCCCCACAACAGGGCGAACTGGATAATCGACTTCGTTTCGAGCAGCATGAAGCCGGCGCCCAGC
>JBOGIZ010000456.1:0-3263 GCA_050747805.1 Vicinamibacterales bacterium
GTTGCGCCGGGATGGACCGAAATCGAAGCGGGCGTGGAATGGGATCGTTATGCCGACCACACCCGCGGCGGTCAGGCGCCGGTACTGCTCAAGATCGGACTGGCGCCGCGCGTGCAGTTGAGTCTCATGGGCTTCGGCGTCGTGGCGCCGGGCGGGGCAGGCCAAGGCATCGGAGACGTGTCCGCCGGGGTGAAGTGGCGCTTCGTCGAGCACACCCGTGTCGGCGGCGATCTCGCGATCCTGCCGTCGATCAAGCTGCCGACCGGCTCGGTCGCCCGGGGCACAGGCACGGGCACGACCGACGTCGAGCTGCTGCTCATTTCGAGCCGCACGATCCACGGGATCGCCATCGACCTGAATGCCGCGTACTGGCGGCGCACCGGCAACGGCACGACCGCTCCGAGAGAGAGCGCGCTCTGGACCGCGTCGTACGCGGGCCAGCCGTGGGGGGCAGTTGGCTGGACCGCCGAAATGTTTGGGTATCCGTCGCTCGAAACCGGCACCGCCTCGATCGTCGCGGTGCTCGTCGGGCCGACGTGGGAGGCGCGAAAATTTCTCGTCTTCGACACCGGCATCATCGCGCCGCTTGCCGGACCGCAGCCCCGCGCCGTCTATGCCGGCCTGACGTGGAACATGGGCCGTCTCTGGAATGCCGCTCGCGCAAATCCTGCAGCGGCCCACAGCGCGTTGCCGTTCGTGGCGGCAGGGCGGGGGCGTGTGCGCTAACCGCACAATTTCAGGTCTGGTGGGCCGGTTCGTCGGCCGCCTGCGCTGACCTCGCCGTATGCCCGGGCTGGTACCCACGGCTCGATAGAAGAGTTCGCCGAACCGTGCAGCCGTGTGATGGGCAAACCGCCGTTCTCCTGCTACCCTAGACGCGTCAGCATCTCATGCCGGATAAGCCCAGTTCGCTCGAAACCATTCTGCTCGTCGAAGACGAACCCGCCGTGCGACAACTGTTCGCGCACGCCCTGACACGGGCGGGCTACGCCGTGTTCGAGGCCCGCAACGGTCAGGAGGCAATGAAGGTGTTCGACGAGCATGGCGAGCGCATCGACATGCTGGTGACCGACATGCGCATGCCGTATATGGGAGGCGCGGAGCTCGCGCACCATCTGCGCGGCCGGCGGCGCACGCTCAAGCTCCTCTGCATCTCGGGCTATCCCGGCAAGCTCGACGATGACATCGCGTTCGATTTCCTGGCGAAGCCGTTTTCGCGCGACGATCTTCTGAAGAAAGTTCGCGAAGTCCTCGATCGCTGATCGATCGCCTCTCCGGCTGAGGGCGGTAGAATGGCGTCGTGCGGATCGCTGGCGCCGCCGCGCTGCTCGCGCTCGGCCTCGTCGCTCTGGGTGCCTCAGCCGGCCCGAATCCAGACGCCTTCACGCTTGGGGTTGTTCGGCGCGACGGACTCATGCTGCCGTTTGCCTCATTCGACGGCCATCACTGGCAATCGCCCTGGCCGGGACTCGGACCCGTCGGCGGTCGATCCAGTTCATCGCTCACGCTGCCGATCACCGTCTCGGACGTTCCGGCCAAGTGGTGGGGAGCGACACCGCCGGATGCGTCATGGACGGCGTGGACGCTCGACGGCGCCACGCGGCCGCTGAAGCTGGAGACGCCGGTCGAGACGCGCGTGTTCTGCCACTCGGAATTGATGATTGCCACCGACTACCGCGGCGGCGCCTTCGATCCGCAGTCGCCGACGGTTCCCAAGGATGCGCTCGCGACCGCAGGAAGCGTCCGCATCACGCCGATCGTCACCGTCTCGACGCTCGGTCCTGACACGCCCGGACTGATCCAGACCATCATCCCCGAGTTCAACAAGGAAGAGGACCGCGCGATCCGCGGGTTCACCGACTGGCGCGATCCGTTCACGCCCGATCAGCGGAAGGCGCTTCCGATCGAGATCGAAGCGATCTATCGCGATCCCGGAAGCAACCCGTCGCCAGACGGCGCGTGGCGCACGACGTACGTCGAGGCGATCCGCAAGTACCCGCCGCGGCCCCAGGACAAGGGCTGTGGCCTCATCACGTTCGTGCGCGGCTGGGTCATCGAACGCGCTGGCAAGGCACCCACGATCGATCTTGGCGCACGGGTGACGTACTGCGATCGCGACCAGGTCTCATTCATGCTGCCACTCGGGCGCCTCAGCGCAGGCGGCGATCTCTATTGGATCTATCAGATGTCGAGCTGGACCGACGAGTTCTACATCGTCGCGCGCGAACGCCCCAACGGGGTTCGTCCGACCGTCGCGGCCGAAGGCGGCGCGTGCAGCCGGCGACGTTTCTGACGGCGGCGGCCGCATCCCACGCGCCGGCCAGCCGCTCCATCTATACTTGTTTCTCCTTCGATGCCCGAGTCTCCCGCGGCGCGACGCGCTGCTGTCATCGAGTTGCTGCTCGCCGGCGTCTGCATCGTGGCGCTGCCGCTCGCCATTCGCGCCGTCAACGCCTGGACCCGCACACCGGCCGTCTCGGCCACCTATCTGCCCGCGATTGAAGGACCGCGGCTGCGACGGCCGTTCGAGGCCGTGCACCTGAGCGATCTCGCCCGTCTGAGTCCGTCGTACGTCGTCATCGGCGATTCCATGGCGGGATCGCGCATCGATCCCGCCCTGCTCACGCGCCTGACGGGACGACGGATCGCGCCGCTCGAGTACGCGGGCAGCGGACCGGCGTGGTGGTACCTCGTACTCAAGAACTGGGTGATTCCGAGCGGCATCCATCCGCGCGCGGTGATCGTCTTCTTTCGCGACACCAACCTGACCGACGTGCTCTTCAAGATCGACGCGACGTGGGCCCTCGACAGCGCCGCGCACGATCGCGAGCCAGAGCTGAACGCCGTGGTCGCCCGCCGCGAAGGGCATACGTTCTACGCGATTGACGGGGCGGTCGACCGCGTCTACGGCGTATCGCAGGCGCGGCAATCGGTCGATCCGGGCATGACCGAGTGGCCGGCGTGGCTGATGCTGCCCTACCGACGGGAGCGGACCAGGTTTCTCGACGGTCTGAACACGCGGTTCGATCTTCAGCATCTGCGTCCGATGGACGCCGCGGACATGCGCGCGACCGAGGACCGCGACGCGCACTTCGACGCGTTCGTCGACGCGTCCATTCTGCCGCTGATGCTCGACGACGCGCAGAAGGCGGGGCTGATGCTGTGGTTCGTGCGCGTGCAGCGTCGACCGGTCGACGGCCGGCCGCCCGAGCAGTCTCCCGCGCTGCGCGCCTACATCGGGCAGCTGCGGCAGTACGTCGAAT
>JBOGIZ010000457.1:0-3578 GCA_050747805.1 Vicinamibacterales bacterium
CGCTCCGGTGACTCCTCGCTGCCGCTCGCTCGCGCCTCAGGCTACATGCCGGTCGTACCGCTCGGGCGCTGCACTTCGGCGCTGACCGGGGACGCCGGCACGCGCTCGACTTCGATCGTGCAGTCCTTCAGCAAGGCCACGATCGTGGCGATCGCCGCCGCGACCGGGGCGAGCACGACGCCCACGACACCCGCCGTAAGCGGAAACTCGGCGACGACTTCGCCTTGATGGCGCACGCGCACGCGGCGCACGTTGCCGTCGCGGACCACCTGCTTCAGCTTGTCCAGCAGGGCGCTCCCCTCGGCCTTTATCGATTCCCAAGAACCGCGTTCAACCATGGCTCCGTCTCCTTTATCCGAAAGATACGCAAACGGCCGTCCGACGGTGCGGCGGGCCGCCGCAATCGCGTCATGGCGTCATGGTATTCTCAGCCGGAAAGGAGCAGTCATGCACCGGCTATTGATGACCATCATTCCGCTCTGCGCGGGCGCGCTGATGGCGACGGGCGTGTACGCGCAGGATCTGAAACCCGGCGACCAGGCGCCAGACTTCAAGCTCCAGGGCACCGACGGCCAGACCCATTCCCTGGCGGACCTGCGGGGCAAGACCATCGTGCTCGCGTGGTTTCCGAAGGCGTTCACCGGAGGCTGAACGGCCGAATGCAACTCGCTCCGTGAGAGCGGGGAATTGATTCGCCAGTACGACGTCACCTACTTCATGGCGAGCACCGATCCCATCGAACAGAACAAGGCCTTCGCCGAAAAAGAGCACGCCGACTTCACCATGTTGTCGGATCCCACAAAAGACACGGCCAAGGCGTACGGCGTTCTCTCGCCGCCGAATCCGGATCGCCCCGACGCCGAGCAGCTCGCGCGCCGGTGGACGTTCTACATCGGCCCGGACGGCAAGATCCTCTACATCGAAAAGGTCGTCCATCCGCAGCAGGCCGGAGAACAGGTGGTCGCAAAGCTGAAGGAGCTAGGCGTCGCCGAAAAGAAAGATTAGGGGCGATCTTTCTCGGCCGCTACGTCCTCTTCAAACTCGGGACCCGCGGCGGACCTCGCCGATCGGCGGCCGTGCTGGCGAGCAAACGCAGGATCTCCCGCACGGCCTGGACGTTGTCCACACGAAACCGTGCGCCAGTCGGCAGCGTCCCGACCGCGATCGTGATGGCCGACGGCCGGAGCGCGCGGAATAGATCCTCGTCCGTGCGGTCATCGCCGATCGCCACAATGACCGTGTCGTCGCCGGTCTCGGCCTGCACGCGCCGGGCGACCACCGCCTTGCTGACGCCGCGAAGCCGCACTTCGATCACCTTTTTGCCTTCGAGCACCTCGAACGGCTGATTGCTGAGCGCTTCGCCGAGCAGCATTCGAAGCTCGTGGGCCTGCCGGGCCCCGAATTCGCGCTGCGCGCGCCGATAGTGCCACGCGATGCTGGCGGTCTTCTGCTCCAGGTGCGATCCGGGCGTCCTGGCGGTGAATTGTTCCAGGATCGGCCGCGTGCGGTTCATCCAGTCCGGCGGAATCAACGAGGCCGGTTCCCAGGGGTCACCGGGCGCCGCTCGGCGCCAGAACCCGTGCTCGGCCCAGAGGCCAATCGGCAGGTCGCCGAGCCAGCCCTCGAGTGTTTCCCGTGGACGTCCGCTGACGATGTCGAGCCGGACTTCGGGGATGGCCGCCAGCGTCCGCAGCAGTCCGAGCAGCTCTTCGTCAGGGGCGGCGAGCTGCGGATCGCGCACGATGGGCGTCAGCGTGCCGTCGTAGTCGAGCAGTAGGCGGAGGCCCGGTGCGTGCCGCGCGTCGGTGAGGACGGCGCGCAGCGTCGGCCGCGGGGCGGGCTCCTCTGACGGCGATACGGCGGGACGCGCCGCCTGCAAACGGTCGAGAAAGGCCGCCGCCCACGCGTGGACGTCGTAGGCGAGGACCTGCCGGCGGAGCGACTGCATGCGCGCGCGGCGCTCGCCCGCCGACATGAACAGCGCGTGCGTCAGGACGTCGGCGACGCCGTCGACATCGTACGGATTGACGATGACGGCGCCGTCGAGCTCGGCGGCGGCCCCCGCGAACTCGCTCAGCACGAGGACGCCATCGTCGTCCGAACGCGACGCGACGAACTCCTTTGCGACAAGATTCATCCCGTCGCGGAGCGGCGTCACGAGCATCGCGTCGGCGGCGCGGTAGAGCGCGACCAGCTCGCGCGGCGCGACGGATCGATGCATGTAGTGCACGGGCGTCGAGCGCAGGCTGCCGCGCGCGCCGTTGATCCGTCCGACGGCCTCTTCGACTTCGCGCTTGAACCGCTGGTACGAATCCACTTCGCCGCGCGAGGGCACGGCCACCTGTATGTAGCGAATCCGATCGATCAGATCCGGCTCCCGCTCGAGCAGCCGCTCGACGGCCTGCAGCCGCCGCGGGATGCCTTTGGTGTAATCGAGGCGATCCACGCCGAGCAGAATCTGGCGGCCGCCCGCCTCCTGTTTAATCGCGGCGGCGCGCGCGATGACGGCCGGATCCTGCGACAGCTCGGTGAACCGCGCGGCGTCCACGCCCATCGGAAAGACGCCGAGCAGCACGTCGCGATCACCGACGCGCACGCGATCGATGTCGGGCTCGACACCCTCGACGTGGAGCAGCGACGCCATGAGATGGCGCATGTACGCAAACGCATGAAAGCCGACAAGATCGGCGCCGAGCAATCCGTGCAGGATCTGACTGCGCCACGGAAGAATCCGGAACACCTCGGACGAGGGAAACGGAATGTGCAGGAAGAAGCCGATGCGGGCGCCGGGCAGCCGCTCGCGCAGCAGCGCGGGCACGAGCATCAGCTGATAGTCGTGGACCCAGATCGTGTCGCCGGGGCGGTACTCGCGCGCGACGACGTCCGCGAACGCCTCGTTGACCGCTTTGTAGGCGTCCCACCCGGTCGCGTGGACCGGCATGCGATCGATCAGGTAGTGAAACAGCGGCCAGAGCACACGGTTCGCGAACCCGTGGTAATAGCGTTCGACGTGCTCGGGCGAGAGGTGCACGGGCACGATCGCGCGCTGCCGCAAGCGTGCGTCGAGTTCGCGGCGCTCCTCCGCCGGCCAGCGCGACACGTCGCCCGGCCAGCCGATCCACACGCCGCGCGCGCCGTCCGCATGATACGGCCGCAATCCCGCCGCGAGGCCGCCGCTCGACAGCGCCAGCCGGACGCGCCCCGCCGCGAGCCGTGCGGCGACCGGCAGCCGGTTCGAGACGATGAGCAGGCGGCTGTCGGCCATCGCCTGCCGATGATATCATGCGGATGATAGTTTGAGCTCAAACTAATCGAGCGAGTATGACGCCTCCACTCTCGTCGGAACGCCTGCCGCCCGTGCTGCGCTTCATGCAGGTGCTCTGGGCAGTCGTGCACGGCATCGAGCGCGCGTCCAAGCGCATGGGCGGCGAGATCGGGATCACGGGGCCGCAGCGACTGGTGCTGCGTATCGTCGGCCTCAGCCCTGGCGTGTCCGCCGGCGCGCTGGCCGCAACGCTGCACGTGCATCCGAGCACGCTCACCGGCGTGGTGCAGCGGCTCGAGGCGCAGCGCCTGCT
>JBOGIZ010000458.1:0-2541 GCA_050747805.1 Vicinamibacterales bacterium
ACCTGCGCGGCGCGCGGCGACACGAAATGCGTGCCGGTGAAGGTCGACAGGAAGTTATACAGGGCCTCGTTGTTCGTGATGTTCACCACGCTCAGCCGCACCGTGAGCGCCGTCTTCTTACCGTGTAGCAGATTGTCGCTCCCGAGCGCGACGTCAAACAGGTTCCGCGGGGCAATCCGGGATGGATTGTTCACGTCGTCCTCAGGATCGGGATTGGCCGGCGTCAGCGGCAGCACAAGTCTGGTCGTCCCGTAACTTGCCGCCGAGCAGGACGTGATCGGCGGCGAGTTCACCGTTGCGACCTGACTCCCGCAGAAGAGGCCCATGGCCGCCTGCTGGTCCGCATCGAGCGTGAGCGCCGTGGGGAAGTCCGGCACCGCGCTCGGCACTTCGCCCGAATCGTAGCGCCAGACGACCGCGGCCCAGGCTCCAATCGACTTGGCAAACGCATACTGCGCGTTGAACGTCGAGTTGAATTTCTGATCGTGGTCGATGCGGAACGGACCCGGCGGCTGATCGATCAGAATGCCGCCGGTCGCCGGGGGCGCGTAGATGGCATTCGTGGTCGCCATGACGAAAAACGCGCTGAAACCGCGGTGCTCGATCAGGTCTACACGTCCGGCCAGTCCGTACAAGTGTGAGGTCGCCCACGAAATGGGAAACGCAATCGGCGTGTTGAACAGGACGTTGAAGTCGTACGCGTTGTCCGTGTGCTTGTCGTAGTAGCTGAGGTCGGCCACGACCCATTTGCCGAATCCCTGCTGGCCGCCGACTTCGACCTCGTTTCGCACGCCCACCGGGAGCGCCCCGCCGCCGCCGAACAGGCCATTCAGGCCGAGGCCGGCCGAGAGCAGCAGGTTTTCGTTGTAGGGCGTCTCCATCGTTCGGCCGTACGAGGCGCGCAGCACGGTGCCGGCGCGCGGCACGGCGAACGACAGGCCGAGGCGCGGTGAGGCCTGCGTGGTCGTGACGAGTCCCTGATAGTGATCCAGACGCAACCCGGCGTTGATGGTCGCGCGGCCAGCCGTGATGTCGTCCTGCGCGTACACGCTTTGCTCTTTGACGGTGAACGACTGGTCGTAGACGAGGGGGGCGCCGCCATTGGTGAGATCGTACGGCGCGAAGATCGGGTCAAAGTTGCCGTTCTCATCCGCCCACGTCGGGTCCGTCGGGTCGGTGATGCCGAGCGCGAACTGCTCGTGCAGCGGCGTCGCGCTGAACTCCCCGCCAAACTTGAGGTTGTGGTGCGCGCGCGTGTAGGCCAGATCCACTTTGCCGCCGATGTTCGTCAGCATACGGTCCTGACTGACGGTGGCGGGCAGATCCGCGAACACGTTCGTGCTCGGCAGGTATTTCAGGTGGTCGCGGCGGACGTACGCGTTGGCCGTCAACAACATGTCGGACCCGATCACGCGCGTGTACCCGGGTGCGATGTCGAACGTCAGAATGTTCTGGCGCTGATTCGTGCCCAGCGCGTCCTGATCGTACGTATTCGGAATCCCAAATTTCGAGCGCGCCGCCTGGACGTCGAAGTGGAACGAATCGGCGGCGTCGGGGTGATAGTCCAGTCGGTTGAAGATGCTGAACTGATTCCCGTTGTCGTTGAGCGCCGTGAATTCGGGTGAATCGAGATACCGATCCGTGCGGAGCCCCGTCACGGAGATAAAATCCCCAACCGTGTGCGATCCGGCGCCCAGGTCCAGTTCGCCCGTTGGACTCTTGAACTTGCCGTAGCCGAACGTCGCGGTGCCCGTTGGACGCGCCTGATCGAGCCCCGACTTCGTCACGATGTGCACGACGAGGCTCGTCTTGTCGCCGTACTCGGCGGGCGGCACGCCGGTGATGATCTCCATCGACTGCACGGCGTCCTGCGACAACTGATTCGAATACAGCCGGCTCTGCTGGTCGGTGATCGGCTGATTGTCAATCGAGAACTGCGTCTGCGCGTGATCGCCGACGGGATGGAAGAACCCGTTCGAATCGGCGACGACGCCCGGCGAGGCGAGGGTGATCACCTGATTGAGCCCCGGCGTCGCGGGGAGCGGAAGCTTGTCGAGGATCGCCTGGCCGATGTCGGTGTGGGCGGTCGGGTCGCGCTCTACGATGGTCTCGGCATTGGCGACGACGGAGACCGCCTCGGACAAGCCGACTTCGAGCTTGATCGTCAGATCAATCGGCACGGCCGATCGAATATCCAGATCGTGCTGATACGTCTTGAACCCCTGCACTTCGATCGAGAGGTGATAGGGGTTCGGCGGAATGTTGCGGATCACGAACTTGCCGGCGGTGTCGGTCGTCACGTTGCGCGTGAACTGCGTCACCGGGTTGCTCAACGTGACGGTGACGGCTTGCATCGCGCCACCTGTGGTATCGGTAATGGTGCCCTCGACGGTGCCAGCTCCGCCGAGCTCCTGCGCACGGGCAGAGGACACGGCCACGGCCAACAAACAGCCGAGGGCCGTAAACAGGGCAAGGGCCACTCGATGATGACGATAAGGACGCGTCTGCATAAACTCCTTCGGTAGGCGCTTACAGCGCTTC
>JBOGIZ010000459.1:0-7106 GCA_050747805.1 Vicinamibacterales bacterium
AGCCAACCGTCGACGGCGCGGTTCATCTCCACCAAGCTCGTGCGCCGCTTCGTGTCCGACAATCCGCCGCCAGCGCTCGTCGATCGCGCGGCCGCGCGGTTCCTCGAGACGGGCGGCGACATCCGCGAGGTCGTCCGCACGATCATCACCTCGCCGGAGTTCTTCTCCGCGCAGGCGTATCGCGCCAAGGTGAAGACGCCGTTCGAATTCGTCATCTCTGCGGTTCGCGCGCTGGGCGTGGACGTCACGAACGCGCAGCCGTTCGTCGCCGAGGTCCGGCAGCTCGGCATGCCGCTCTACATGTGCCAGCCCCCCACCGGATACGCCGATCGCGCCGACGCGTGGGTGAACACCGGCGCGCTGCTCGCGCGCATGAATTTCGCGCTGCAGCTGGTCGGCGGACGCATGCGCGCGATCGAACCGGCGCCCGAGAGCGTGGTGCCCTCCGACTCCGCCGAGCACGTACGTTCGTATCTCGAATCGGCCGTGCTGGCCGACGATCTCTCGCAGGCGACCAGCGCCACGATTGCCAAGGCGACCGACCCGAGGCAGGCGGCGGCCCTGACGCTCGGCTCACCGGAGTTTCAGCGGCGGTGATCGCAGGAGTCACGGATCGCAGGAGGCCAGGAGATCAGGAGGTGATTGTTTGTTTGATCTCTTGAACTCCTGAGCTCCTGCACGACAGACAACAACGAGGCATCCATCATGGCGATTTCACGACGCGTCTTCATGAAAAACGGCGGTGTGGCGCTCCTCAGCCTCGGGTTCGCGCCGGCGTTTCTTGCACGCACGGTGCAGGCCGCGGGCAACACGCGGCGCAAAGTCCTCGTCGCGATCTTTCAGCGCGGCGCCGTGGACGGCCTGAACATGATCGTGCCCTTCGGCGAGCAGGCCTACTACGCCTCGCGGCCGACGATCGCCGTGCCGCGGCCCAACGTCGCCGACGGCGCGATCGACCTCGACGGATTTTTCGGGCTGCATCCGCGGCTCGGCGCGCTCAAGCCGCTGTGGGATTCGCGGCAGCTGGCGCTCGTGCACGCGTGCGGGTCGCCCGACGGCACGCGCTCGCATTTCGACGCGCAGGATTACATGGAATCGGGCACGCCCGGCGTGAAGAGCACCGAAGACGGCTGGATGAATCGCTATCTGCACGCCCGCGAGCACGCGAGCGCGACGCCGTTCCGCGCGGTGGCGCTCTCGGCGCAGCTTCCGCGATCGCTCCAAGGTCCCGAGCCCGCGCTCGCGATCGGACAGCTCGGGCAGTTCGGCATCCGCGCCGGACAGGCGACCGACGCGGTGCAGGCATCGTTCGAGTCCGAATACGGGGCCGCCGCGGACGCGATGCTCGATCGTACGGGCTCCGAGGCGTTCGACGCCGTCAAGATGATGCAGTCGGCGGACCCGATGAAGTACCAACCCGATCACGGCGCCGATTATCCGAAATCCGCGTTCGGCGACGCGCTTCGCCAGATCGCGCAGCTGATCAAGGCGGACCTCGGCCTCGAGGTCGCCTTCGCCGAGCTGAGCGGATGGGACACCCACGTCAATCAGGGCGCATCGGTCGGGCAGCTCGCGGGCCGCCTCGACGATCTCAGCCGCAGCATTGCCGCGCTCGCCCGCGATTTGGGCGACGGCATGGACGATGTCGCGATCGTGACGATGAGCGAATTCGGTCGCGCGGTGTCCCAGAACGGCAACGGCGGCACCGATCACGGGCATGGCAACGTGATGATGATCATCGGCGGCGGCAACGTCCGCGGCGGCAAGGTCTACGGCCGCTGGCCCGGTCTCGCGCCCGAGCAGCGCTACGAGAACCGCGACCTGGCCGTGACGACGGATTTTCGAAGCGTGTTCACGGAAGTCGTGAGCGCGCACCTCGGCGTCGCCGACACGCGGCCGATTTTCCCCGGGTTCACGGCTCCGCAGAAGCTCGGCTTCATTGCTTAACCGAGGGGCGTTGCCCCTCGGACTCCCCTTGTACACGCGCACTCGGTCGCCGCTTCGCCGGTTCCCTCCGTCCGCGTGGCTCGCTCGCGGCGCTCGCTCGCGACGTGCGTCCAATCGGGTACGCTCGAGCGAAGGCGCAAGGCCTGCGCTACAATCGGCCACGGATTACACGGCCACGGATTACACGGAATACCACGGAGTGTGAATCGCCCGAATTTGCGGATTCCGTGTATTCCGTGTATTCCGTGGCGGCATTCGGCATTCGGCATTGACAAGAATCCCCGATCTTCCCACCCCTTCCGTCCTGGTCGACGTCCAGCGCCTCACGCGCAACCTCGATCGCATGCAGGACGCGGCGCGCGCGCGCGGGCTTGGCTTGCGGCCGCACGCCAAGACGCATACATCGCCGGCCATCGCGCGCCTGCAGCTCAAACGCGGCGCCGTCGGGATCTGCTGCGCGAAGCTCGGCGAAGCGGAAGTCTTTGCTGACGCCGGTGTGTCCGACATCCGCGTGCCCTACCCGCTCAACCCCGTGAATGCCGACCGAGTCTTCGCGCTCGCCGACCGTATCGCGCTCTCGTTCATCGTCGACGATCCGGATGTGGCCCGAGCCTGGGGCGACGAAGCGGCGCGCCGCGGGCGCACGCTCGACGTCCTCGCAAAAATCGACGTCGGTTTTCACCGCTGTGGCATCGACCCGGAATCGCCGCACGCGCGTGCGGCGCTCGAGCGCATCGCGGCGACGGGCGGACTTCGGTTCCGCGGGCTGCTCAGCCACGCGGGCCAGGCATACGGCGCCGCCTCGGAAGTGGAGATCGAGGCGATCGCGCGCGCCGAGGCGCGTCTGCTGCGCGATCTCGCGGCGTCGATCGACGCGCCGTGCGAGGAGATCAGTGTGGGCTCGACGCCGACCGCCCGCTTTTCACTGCTGGAGCACGGACTGACCGAGCTTCGTCCCGGCAACTATGCGTACTACGATCGCACGCAGGTGGCGCTCGGATCGGCGTCGTGGGACGACTGCGCCCTGACCGTGCTCGCGCGGGTCGTCAGCCGGCCGGCGGCCGACCGCGTCATCCTCGACAGCGGGAGCAAGGCGCTGACGAGCGACACCGCGCGCGGATTCTCGCACGGCGCCGGGTATGGCGTGGTGCTGCGCGATCTTATGTCGACCGGGCCCGACACATCGCTCGTGATCGAGCGCTTGTCGGAGGAGCACGCAACGGTCCGGTCCACCGGCGAACCGTCCGCGCGCCCGACCGGCTCGCTCGTCCGCATCGTGCCGAATCACTCGTGCGTGGTGTCGAATCTCGTCGACGAGATTTTCCTGGTGGACGGCGAGACGGTCGTGGATAGGCTGCCGGTCGCAGCGAGGGGAAAGGGCGTGTAGCGACTCTCGTGGGGTTCCGGGGGTTCCGGGGGTTCCAGGAGTTCCCGGGGTTCGGGTTCCGGTGGTTCCGAGAGTTCGAGGTTCCGGGAGTTCCGGGGTTCGGTGGAGGGTCAGTTTGAAAACGCTCGCCGCTGGATCTACAGCGGCGGCGGCGACGGCCGGTACTCGCCAGCCGAGTGCACCGGGACCAAGGAGGTCATCGTCTCGGGCGACCCTGACCCGAAACATATCAGCACGTCGTTCGTGGAGCGGTCGAATTTCAGCATGAGGATGTCGATCCGGCGCTTCACGCGCCTGACAAACGCCTTCTCAAAAAAGATCGAAAATCACGCGGCTGCCGTCGCCCTATACTTCATGTCTTACAACTTCGGGCGGGTGCGTCAGACGCTCAGAGTAACGCCAGCAATGGAGGCGCGAGTTTCCGATCATGTCTGGTCAGTTGAAGAAATTATCAGACTGCTAGAATGAACGCTCAACATGATCAGCCGTCACGTTTGGTCCGCGTGCTCATGTGGCTCTTTCTTGCCATTTGGATGCTGTCCGCCGTAATTTGGCTTCAGTACGCCGCGACGAGGCCAAAGACACCAGTTCCGGAGACGGGCAACATCTACGAGCTCAACACGCACGGTTCGCGCGCGTATCTTACGTCGCGAGACTGCGTGTGCCTGTACGGGACAATGGGAGTCGGATTCGGCGGGTTGCTCACAATGTACGTCGCTTATTTATGGCGTCGCGGTTGGGTCGCGTCCTGAGCGAGGACCGTTCAAACTGACCCACTACCGAACCCTGGAAACCTCAGGCACCTCCGGAACCCCCGGAACCCCCGGGAAATCACGTAGAATGTGTCCACATGTCGAAGGAACTCCCCGGCGAAGCGCTGGGCCTCGTGGAAACGCGAGGTCTGGTCGGGATGATCGAAGCGGCTGACGCGATGGTCAAGACGGCGAACGTCGTGTTCGTCGGCTATCAGAAGGTCGACGCGGGCCTGGTCACGGCGATCGTGCGCGGCGACGTCGCCTCGGTGAAAGCGGCAACCGATGCCGGCGCCGCCGCCGCCCGGCGAGTGGGCGAACTCGTCGGCGTGCACGTGATCCCCCGTCCGGCGGACGGCCTCGACCGCATATTTCCGATCGGCTAACGGCGCGTCCTTCTCCGAGGGGCGCCGGCCCTGGGATTCGTTCTAGCCTCGCCGCCGTTTCCTGCGACGCGGCCGCGCTCGCGCCGAGAAAGCCTTCAGCGGCTCGGTCCCCGCGACCATGAGCAGCGGTTGGAGCGGATCGCGCAGCAGATTGAAGATGTCGCCCTCCGCCGTGCGCCCATAGATCATCTGCCCGTCCGTCAAGAGCGTCAGCGGGCCGCCTTCGCCGATGGTTTCGAACAATCTCACGCTGAAGCGTTCGCGCAGCGTCTCGATGAGGCGATGGAGCGAAGCCACCGAATGCCCCTGCCGTCGCAGCTCCGCCAGCACGAGGAGCTCGAGCAGATCCACCGGCGTGTACCGTCGCTCGGTGTAGCCGCCGCGTTCGGTGCGCTTCGAGGCGATGTGCGCAGTGAACAACCGCCGCGCATCCCACCATTGCAGCTGCCGCGCGGTCAGGCCGGTCATGGCCGCGACTTCACGGGCGGTGTAGGTGCTTTTCAATTCCATCGTGCGTGAGCGGCCGGCGGCGGCGGCGCCGCGCGCTAGCGTCCGAGCGCGTCGGCTTTCTGAGCGCCCGTAAAATCTTTATCCGTCAGGCCGCCGGCGCTGTGGGTGCTGTAGGTCAGCGTGACGCGTTTGTAGTTGATGAGGATGTCAGGATGATGATCCGCCGCCTCGGCGTCGAACGCGAGCCGCGCGACGAACGCGATCGCGTCGGGGAAGGATCCCAGCGTGAATTGCTTCCGGATTGCGTCGCCCTCGAGCGTCCAGCCGGTGAGCTCGCGCAGCCGACGTTGAATGTCCGCCGTCTCAAGTTTCGACATAGTGACAGCATACGCCGCTGGAACCGTCCCCGCCCCGGGGCAGTCTAAACTCAGGTGGCGGGCCCCGGTAGAATAGAAGCGCTTCGCGCCCGCCCGTCCGCGCGCGCGTCAACCGCACCTTACAAGAGCTCATGAAACGCGACTTCACGTTTATCACTGTTCTTCTGACTGCATTGCTGTCCGTGCCGGCGTTCGCGCAGACGACCGGCGAGGTTCTCAAAATCACCGCGGACGACGCCGTGAAGTTGGCCATCGCGAATAACCCGGATCTCGCGACGGCCGGCTACGGTCCGCGAATCGGTGCCGAGCAAGTGGCCCAGGCGCTGTCGGCGTTCCAACCGACGCTGCAGAGCAACCTGCAGCGAAACGTGCAGATTTCGCCTCCGAACAGCGTCTTCTTTGGCAATCAAAGCACACGGACGGACACGTGGACCGGCAGCGCCGGTGTCGCGCAGCAGCTGCCGTGGGGCGGCGGATCGTACTCGGTGACGTGGAATGCAGTCCGAACGAACGCGAATTTTACGCTGAACAATTTCAACCCGTCGGTCGCCTCCACGCTCCAGGGCACCGTCTCGCAGCCGCTCCTCCGCGGTTTCAAGATCGATCAGTTCCGCGCCAACGTCACCACGGCGAAAGAAAACGAGTCCATCGACGACATCAACCTCCGCGAAATTTCGGAAACGACGGCGGCGAACACCGAGCGCGCGTACTGGACGCTGGTTCTTGCCAGAGCCTCGGTGGTCGTGTCACAGCAGTCGCTGGACCTGTCGCTGGAACTCGAACGCAACAATCAGGCGCGCGTCAATGTCGGCCAGTCCCCGCCCCTCGACCTCGTGTCGGCTCAAGCCGAAGAGGCGGCGCGGCGCACGGATCTGATCGTCGCGCAAAGCCTCGTGAAACAGGCCGAGGATGCGTTGCGCGTGCTCGTCATCGACCCCAAGCGGCCGGATTACTGGTCCGTGCAGATAGACCCGAGCGATCTCGTACCGCCTGTGGGCTCCACCCCCGATGTGGACGCGGCGGTTCGCGCGGCGCTCCAGCAGCGGACCGATCTGCTCCGCGCGCGCAAACAGATCGAGATCGACAACACAGCGCTCGCCTTGGCGAAAAATAATGTGCTGCCCAATCTGAGCGCCCAGGCGACCTACATGACCAACGGACTCGGCGGCACCGAGCTCATCACGAACGGCGCCTTTCCGATCACTGTCCTCGGCGAGCAGCCCGTGGCGTTCGGCGACGTGCTCCGGCAGTTGTTTGCCGCGAACTATCCCACATGGACGGTCGGTTTCACGTTGAACTATCCCCTGGGCCGCAGCAACGAACAGGCGACGCTCGCGCGCTCGCAGATCGAACGCGATCAGTCCGTGTCGCAGGTCCGAAGCTCAGAGCTCAAGGCGGTTCACGAGGTCCGCGTCGCGGCGATGCAGCTCGATCAGGCGCGACAGCAGATCGACACGACGCACCTCGCCCGTCAGCTGGAGGAACAAACGCTCGACGCCGAGCAGAAGCGCTACGAAGTAGGGATGTCGACGAACTACAACATCATCCAGGCGCAGCGCGATCTCGCGGTCGCGCGCAATAACGAGCTGCGCGCGCAGCTCGACTACCAGCTCGCGTTGGTCGCGTTCGAGAGCGCCCAGCAGGTCCCTGGCGCGGTCTCGACCGCCGTCACGATCCCGACCCCGTCGACGGCGACGTCGTCGACCACCACGCCCTCGGCCTCGGCGACCGGAGGGGGCGGGGGGCAGTAGTTGGAGGCTGGAGGCTGGAGGCTGGAGGCTGGAGGCTGGCGGTCAGTCCGCCGACG
>JBOGIZ010000460.1:0-1780 GCA_050747805.1 Vicinamibacterales bacterium
AAGAGCGCGGTCTCCTGGAACAGCATGCCGATATCGACGCGGAGCTTGAGCAGGTCCACCTCGCGCATGTCGTCGATGCGCTGGCCGTTGACGAAGATGCTGCCGCCGTCGGGTCTGTACAGGCCGAGGATCAGCTTGAGGATCGTCGACTTCCCGGCGCCGCTCGCGCCGAGCAGCATGGTCATGCTGCCAACCTCGAGCGTGAAGCTGATATCGGCGAGGACGATGTGTTCATCGAACGCGAAGGAGACGCGATCGAAGACGACGGCGGGCGGCACGATCGAATCGTACACCGGCCGGCGGCACCCTGATTCAGGCGAGCTGGTCCGGCGCGAGAGCCCATATCGTTCCACCCGATTTGACAATCCATATGCATCACGACAATATGTTGTCGTGAAGCATATGAAAGACGCCGCGGGACGCGACCTGAAGAAAGGCAGCGCCGAGCTGCTCGTCCTCTCGCTCGTCGAGGCGCAGCCGCGTCACGGCTACGAGATCAACAAGCTGATCACCGCGCGCTCCGGGGGCGTGCTGTCGTTCCACGCCGCATCGCTGTACCCGCTGCTGTATCGACTCGAGAAGCGCGGCTGGATGGTGGGCCGCTGGGTCGAAAAGGCCGGCCAACGCCGGCGGCGCTACTACCGCATTACCGCCGAGGGCGCGGCGGTCCTGGCCGCCAGACGGAACACCTGGCGGCGATTCGTGGCAGCCATCAACCGCATTGCGGGAGTCGAGCATGCCTGAGTGCCCGGATGCGCCGAAGCCTGACTGGCCGGAGGCAGTGAACCCTGAATGGCCGGAGGCAGTGAACGAAGAAGTGCGCCAGCATCTCGACGACCGCTACGAGGAGCTGCGCGCCGAGGGCGTTGATCATGACCGTGCGGTGCGGCTGGCGCTTCGCGAGATCGACGGGGCGCGGCCTCGCGACCTGGCCGAACTGCGGGCGCTGTCGACCGCGCCGGTGCCGGGAGCCGGCGGCGGCAGCATCGTCGACAATCTCGCGGGCGACGTGCGCTACGCGCTTCGCATGCTGCTGCGCTATCCACGCTTCGCGGCGATCGTGGTCGTCACCCTCGGCCTTGGCATCGGGGTCAACAGTGCGCTGTTCTCGGTCGTGGATGGCGTACTCCTTCGACCGCTGCCGTACCCGCATCCTGAGCAGCTCGTGGGGCTTGGCGAAAGCAAAGCGAATTTTCCGAACGGTTCCATTTCGTTTCCGAATTTTCGCGACTGGCGTGACAACAACCGGACCTTCGCGGCAATGGCGATTTCGCGCGGTTCGGGCTTCACGATGACCGGCCGCGGCCCGGCCGAACCCGTGCGCACCCAGTTCCTGTCGTCGGACTTCTTCTCGATTCTCGGCATCGAGCCTCTGATGGGACGGTTCTTCCACCACGGCGAGGACGAGATTGGCGCGGCGCCCATCGTTCTCGTCAGCGAAGGGTTTTGGAAGCGGAAACTCGACGCCTCTCCGACAATCCTCGGGCAGACGCTGACGCTCGACGGCCGCGCGTACACGATTGTCGGCGTCGTGCCCGCAAGCATGGACTTCGCCATGTGGGCGTTTTCTCCCACCGACATCTACGCGCCGATCGGACAGTGGACGAACAATCTCTTGAACAGTCGCGGCGCGGGACTTGGCATTCACGGAATCGGCCGTTTGAAACCAGGCGTCACCATCGAACAGGCGCGCAACGACATGGCCGCGGTCACTCGCGGGTTAACGGCCGCCTACCCCGAGATCGACAAAGGGATCGGCGCCACGATCACGCCCATGTCC
>JBOGIZ010000461.1:0-2354 GCA_050747805.1 Vicinamibacterales bacterium
CACATGGAGTTCCTGGTACAACCAGCCCCTCGCCCAGGCCTATCACGTCATCACCGACAACCAGTTTCCGTATCGCGTGTACAGCGCGCAGCAGGACAGCGGATCATTCGGCATCTTGAGCC
Organism: Vicinamibacterales bacterium; assembly: GCA_050747805.1. Lineage (GTDB taxonomy): Bacteria > Acidobacteriota > Vicinamibacteria > Vicinamibacterales > 2-12-FULL-66-21 > JAICSD01. Next base: position 123 of record JBOGIZ010000461.1, read on the forward strand.
GCAGCAACGACGGCCAGATCACGTTTCGCGACTGGCATCCTGTCGGCGCTGACGAAGACGGCTACATCGCGCCCGATCCGCTCCATTCCAACATCATCTACTCCAGCCACGTCGTCCGCTACGACTGGACGACCGGCGAGAGTCAGTTCGTCGGTCCGCAGGTGGCGCGCTTCGAGGGCAAGTACCGCTTCAGTCCCTATGCGCCGCTGCTGTTCTCGCCGGCGGATCCACATGTGCTGTATCTCGGGGGGAACGTGCTGCTGAAAACCGCCAACGGCGGCCATAGCTGGCAGGCGATCAGCCCGGATCTTTCGGCGGCCAATCCAGGCGTCCCGCCCAACCTCGGTCCGTTCGGCGCCGGCGTCGCGGCGCCGCATCATCGGGGCGTGATCTACAGCATCGGCCCGTCGTTCAAGAACGTGAACACGACCTGGGTCGGGACGACCGACGGACTGATCTGGGTCACGCGCGACGGCGGTGCACATTGGAACAACGTCACGCCGCCGGCCATGTCGCCGTGGAGCACGGTGACGCAGCTCGTCGCGTCGCATTTTGATGATGCCACGGCGTACGCGTCCGTCAGCCGCTTCTTTCTCGATGATCTGAAGCCGTACATCTATCGCACGCACGACGGCGGAAAGACCTGGCAGCTCGTCGCGAACGGACTGCCCGACAACGCCCCCGCGAACGTCGTGCGCGAGGACCCGGTGCGCAAGGGGCTGCTTTATGCGGGCACCGAACGCGCGGTGTGGTTCTCGGCGGATGATGGCGATCACTGGCAGTCGCTGCAACTGAATCTGCCCGTGACGTCGATGCGTGATCTGGACGTGCACGGGAGCGACCTCGTCGTCGCGACGCACGGCCGCTCCAACTGGATCCTCGACGACGTCACGCCGCTGCGCCAGCTTGCGGCCGCCGCGGCCGCGACGGCATTTCTTTATAAGCCCGAGCCCGCGTACCAGATCCCGCGCAACACCTACACCGACACGCAGCTCGAGCCGGAATTTCCGGCGGGGCAGAACCCGCCGAGCGGCGCGATCATTGATTACCACCTGAAGGGCAGCGCGAGCGGACAAGTGACGCTCGAAATCCTCGATGCCGCCGGCAAACTCGTGCGCCGCTATTCCTCCACGGACACTCCGGCGGCCGTGGATCCCGCTACGCTGAATTTCCCGGCCTACTGGCTGCGTCCGTTCCAGGCGCTCTCAGCAGACGCCGGCATGCACCGCTTCGTGTGGGATCTCCACTATCCGTCGCCGCGCGTGCTGCACCCGACGGTGTCGATCTCCGTTATCCTGCACGATTCGCCGTTCGAGCCGGTCGGCCCCGCGGCGCTGCCGGGACGCTACACGATCAAGCTGGCGGCGGACGGGCACACGTACACACAGCCGCTGACCGTGCGCATGGATCCGAGGAACAAGGTGCCGCTCGCCGGGCTCACGCAGCAGTTCCAGCTGGCGACCGAGCTGAGTCACGACATCGACCGGACGTCCGCGGCGCTCCAGGGAGGCCAGACGTCGCCCAAGCTGACGACGCTGAATGGCGAGCTGATTGCTCAGTACAATTCGCTGTACGGCGCGTCGTATGGCGGCACCGACGGGAACTCATCGACCATGGCCGCGCCGACGACGCAACAGGTCGCCGCTGTCGCCGATCTCCATCGTCAGGTGGTCGCGATTCTGACGCGTTAGGTGCGCAGATGCGCGGGCGTAACTTTCTAGCGGAAGATGCGGGCGACTCCTCTTCCGCGACCAGGATCGTCAGCGCCAGTGCCACCCCTGCCCGTGTGCCGCGACGGTAGTGATTTAGCGGGTACGCGACCTCCCCTACACCGCCGCCGTCCGCTCAATCCACCGGTACATCACCCACACCGTCACCGCGAACGCGACGCCCCCGATCCAGATCGACGCGGTCTCGAACCCTGGGCCGACGATCGCCATCGGCGACGCGTTGCCAGAGAACGCCACGATCGCGGCGAACACCACGCCCAGCAGGCTCTCGCCCACAATGAGCCCCGAGGCGAGCAGCACGCCGAGCTGCTTGGCGGACTCGGGGCGGGGCGAGTGGCGGTCGGCGCGCGTGCTGAACCACCACCCGACGATGGCGCCTACGACTACCATCAGCGTGGTGGACGTCGGCAGGTAGATGCCCAGACCCACGGCCAGCGGCGGCAGCCGCCACTCCTTCGTCGCCTTGCTCAAGACCCAGTCGAAGAGAATGCACGCCGCGCCG
>JBOGIZ010000462.1:0-1539 GCA_050747805.1 Vicinamibacterales bacterium
TCGTACAGCATTTCCGTCAAGAACGAATAGCCGTCCGACACCATCTGCGCGAGCGGCAGCGCCGCGAGCGCCTCGCGCCGCCAGCAGCGGAATCCGCTCGTGCAGTCTCTGACGTCGATCCTCGTGACGAGGCGAATGTAGCGGTTCGCAAAGGCGCTCAGGAACAAACGGTGCAGCGGCCAGTTGACCACGCTGACGCCGTTCAAGTACCGCGAGCCGATGACCAGATCGTGCGTTGCGCACCCGGCGACGAGACTCGGCAGGTATTCGGGGCCGTGCGACAGGTCGCAATCCATCTGGCAGATGTAGTCGGCGGCGCCTTCGCGGATCGCGGCGAGCAGACCATCGACGTAGGATCGTCCGAGCCCTCTCGGCCCCGTGCGGTGCATGATCGAGAGGCGGCCCGGATACTCGGCGGCGAGTCGATCGGCCACCTCTCCGGTGCCGTCAGGCGATCCGTCGTCCACGACGAGCAGCCGATACCCTTCATGGGCGAGAACGCCGGCCGCGAGGACCGGCAGATTCTCACGTTCGTTGTACGTCGGTGTGACCACGAGGACGTTCATGGACGGCGATGTGCGGCGAGCGCGCCGGTCGCGATGAGCGCCGGATCGATGACCGGGATTCTGAATCGCTCCTGGGGCATGAACACAAGTCCGGCGGCGATGGTGGCCGCTGCCGCGAGCCAGAGCGCGGCGGGTGCGCGAACAGGCACTCCCAAACGCACCGCGCCGCGCCAGCGCCGCCACCCGACGATCGCGGCGCCGAGCGCCGCTAAGTACGAGACAACGCTGGCAATCCTGTATCTCGGCGAGTGTACCCCATACGATGGGCCGATCGGCACGATCGTGAAGAACGCCTTGCGCGCGATGAGGCCGCACCATCGAGCGGGATGCGCGGCGATCCAGTCGAACGCGTCGCGATAGTACAGCGGCTCGAGCTGTTCGGGCGTCAGGCCGGGATGCGCGCGCCTGAACGCGAGGTCGGCGCGTTTCAGATCCGGATTTGCCGCGAGGTCTCCCTCACCGATCGCGAGCGGATTGTTGCCGGTCCAGAATGTCACGCCGCCCTCCGACGCGATCATCCATCGTCCGTAGACGCGGTGGTTGCGGACCATCCACGGGATGACGCACACGGCGGTCGCGAGGACGAAGATGGTGGCCGGCGCGACGCGCTCGGCGAACGGCCGCGGATTCTTGCGCGCGAGCAGCCAGACGGCTGCGAATGGAACAAAGAACAACGTCGCTGGTCGCACGAGAATCGCGGTCCCCGTCATGATTGCTGAGAACGCGACTGCAACGTTGCCGGCGTTCATGTGTCGCGCCCGATGTGTGGTGATTCGTCCGCCGACCTCGAGCCGTCGATCTCCTCCGCGCAACACGATGCCGTCATCGTCGGCGCCCCGTTGGAGCGCCAGGGCGGCAGCGAGGATCAATACGGATGCGAGCGTTTCGCTCAACACATACGCGGGAAGCCACACGAGCGGCGGGTACACCGCGGCGGCGGCCGCGGCGGCCACACCCGCCCGCGGCCCCGCCG
>JBOGIZ010000463.1:0-3974 GCA_050747805.1 Vicinamibacterales bacterium
ATCGGCGCCTGGTGCGGCCGCGACACCGGAAACGCCGGCTGCATTCGAGGCCGCGTGGCATGGCTTCATCCCAGAGGCCGGTCCGGTCGTCACGGGTCATGCCGTCAACTACGCGACCTTGTCGGAGACCGAACAGAAATACGGCGTCGCGCCGACGCGCGGCCCGGGCGTGGTCTATCAGGATCAGGTCGTGCTGATCGAGCACGGCGACAAGGCGATCAAGTCGTGGGCGGCCAACGGCCTCGAATGGACGCTTGACGGCAGCGACCCCCAAGCGAACGGGCTCAAGGAAGGCGACATCCTGTTCGCGACGAGCCGCTGCGTCGGCCGCGTGCTCAAACTCACGCGCGCAGGCAACGACGTCGACGTGATTCTCGGGCCAGTCCAGCTCACCGACATCATCAAGCAGGGCAATTTCGCGTACAACCAGCCGCTCGATCTCAGCACGCTCACCGCCGTGGACATGCCGGACTATCCGGGAGCGATCGGATCGCCCTACATCGATCAGATGAAGCAGCCATCCGGCCGATCGGGCGTGACGCTCCACGATGTCAAGTACTACGTCGTCACGCCGCGAGGCGACTGGAGGCCGATGCGGACGATCGTGCGGCCGGACAACGCGCGCATGTCCCTGGCCGACGACGTCTCTGCGACGACCCCATCGCTCGTCCGCGCCTCGTGGATGCCGCAGCCGCCGCTCAAAACGTTCAACAACGTGCTGTCGGCGTGGCCGTGCTTCAGCGATTGCGGCGGTCTCGGCGTGCGGATGACGGCGACGAAGGATGGATTGAATCTCAACATCACCGTCGTCTTTCATCTCGACAGGCCGACGTTCATCTTCAACGCGGGCATGTATAGCTCGGGGTTCAACGCGCAGATCGGGCTCACCGGCGGCGCCGGCTTCGAGATGACGGTGCAGGGCACGACCGATCCCAATTTCACGGCAAACCTGAATGAGACGGGGGCCATTCCGGTCGACCTCGTCGTGCCCATCAACTTCGGCCCCGTGCCGATCGAGTTGCACTATCACCAGGATTTGAGCCTCGCGACGGCCTTCAGTGCCAAGACCTCGCTACTGCAGTCGCGGTCGGACTTCACCCTCGTCGGCATGCTTGGCTTCGTCTACGAGAACGGCGGCTTCGAGCCGATGCACATGTACGCCACCCCCAAGGGCAGCCTGAGCGGCGGCATCAGCGGCGTGTCGATGGGGATCAACTCGATCGTCGTCGCGATCAACCAGCGCCTGCTCGCCGGGCTCGGCGCCGGCGGGTTCGCCGTGGGGCCGTACGTCGGCCTCCTCTCGACGGCCACCGCGTTGAAGCAAGCGACCGAGGCCGCGAATCTCACGCTCGCGTACGCACCCGTCGCCGATTGCCGTCAGGCGACGTTCGGGATGCAGGTCAACGGCGGCATCGGCTACGCGCTGCCCAAGCCCGTCGCAGACGTGATCAATTTCTTTCTGAAGCTCGTTCACGCCAGCCCCATCTCGGCCTCCGGGAGCCTCGCCAAGCTCCCCCCTATGCAGGTCCTGGGCCCTGTTAAATCGTCGATGCCGCCGTTTTGCGCGGGCAAGTAGGGTTGAGGACGTGTGTCAAGTAGCCAGTGCGAGGTGAGAGATGACGATGAAAGGCCTCGGTGATTTCTACGGGCTCACGCCCGCACTGACGCGTCCGGCGCGCGCGGGGACGCCGCCCATCCGGTCACGGCGATGGACGCTACCGCGGCGCTCGTTGCCGTTCGCGATTGATGTGCTCCTGTGCATGCTCGTGGGCGCCTGCTCGCACGGATATACGAAATCGAACGATCAGGTTCAGTACACGGGCCAGAGCGGAGACTCGACTGTAACATCCGTCGTTCACGGAGCGGACGTGGCGTCGTTCGAAGGGCTGAACGATGAGTACGGCAAGGACAAGAACCGGGCCTATTACGACGATAAGCCGATCGTCGGTGCGCTCCCGGCCAGCTTCGTCGCGCTGTCAACGCGGTACGCGAAGGACACGGATCGCGTGTATTGCTATGGCAAGGCGATCGCCGGCGCGCTGCCGGCCAGCTTCGCCACGCTGCAGACCGACTGGGCGAAGGACTCGGATCACGTGTATTACGACTGCGACCGTGTCGACGGTGCGGACCCCGCTTCCTTCGTCGTCTCTAGTCATGACGGCATCGGTGAGGACAAGAGCGACATCTTCGATCACTCGATTGCATTCAAGGTCTGCGATCGGAAGTCCTTCCACTGGCTGAGCGGCGAGTGGGCGGTTGACGACAAATGTGCCTATAACGGCCCGTTCAAGCTTCCCGGCGCGCATCCAAAGACGTTCGTGGTCCTCGACGATTCATTCGCCAAGGACGATGAGCACGTGTATTCGTACCTCCGTCCGTACGTCGTCGCCGGTGCGGACGCCGCCACCTTCGAAGTCGACAAGACGTGCTCGAGTTGCGGGCGGGACAAGAACCACTGCTACAACGACAATAGCGAGGCAGCATGCCGCTCGGCCAGGTAGTGAGACCACACCGCCGCGGGCGGAGCGCATGGCCCACCGACACGGGCATGCACGCGTGCACGCTGCTCGGATGCGCCGCGCTCTGCGGACCGGCCGGATCGATGTGGTCGGCATCGGCAACCGCGACTTCTCAGCCCATTGACGATGCGTTCGCGACTCCTGACGCGGTATCAAGACCAACGATCGGACAGCATCGTGCGAACGAATTCGGTTCCCGCGTCCGTGAAGAAACGAGTCCGGCGGATATCGGCGGATGTAACCAGCACTGGAGGTTCCTTGCGGAACATCGGTGGACGCTTTTCGCAGCTCACGGCAACCGTCGCGTGTCTTGCGCTCGTCTGGGCGCCGATTGCCCCGGTCGTTTACGCTGCGCCGTCGGCGCCTGACGCGGGGACCGCGCTTGCCAACAGCCTGCGCGCGATTCAGGACGGCGAGAACGCCGCACCGCGCGACCACTGGGACCCGACCTACGTTGCGACCCAGCTTGCCGACGACCCGGCGCGGACCTTTGCATGGGTGCGGGATCAGACGTACTGGATTCCGTATCACGGCGTCCTGCGCGGGGCGACCGGCGTCCTCATGGACCGCCAGGGCGACAGCCTCGATCGCGCCGTGCTGCTGGCGACGCTGTTCGGTCTGGAGCACCAGACCGTCCGGCTCGCGCACGGGACATTGACGACGGAACAGACGACCAAGCTCATGCCCGGCCTCCTGGCCGCTCGCCGGGCGCACATGTCGGCCGATCAGCCCGAGGCCGCGTCGGCGGATCCGCTGCCGGCGATCGCGGCCAAGTATCAACTGGACGAGGCGGCGCTGCGAACGACCATGCAGGCACTGACGGCCGACGCCGCACGGCGGCAGGCGGCGCTCCGGGCACGCGTCGCGGATCAGGTACCCCGACTGACCGCAGCGGTCGGCATGCCGGCGGACACGGGTGCGATCGCAAACATGAATCGCGCCGTTGCCGCATTCAGTGATCACTGGTGGGTCCAGACACAGGCCGGCACGACGTGGCGTGACTGGGATCTGATCGGCCCCTCGTCGGGGGGCGCGCTCGCCAAGGCGGACCGGACCGTCAATCCCGACGACCTTCAGACCGATGCCTATCATCAGGTCGCAATCCGTGTCGTGATGGAACGCTGGATCGACGGCGTCACGTCGGAAACGGTGGCGCTCGAGCACACCATCCGGACCTCGGCGGTCATCGGCATTCCGATCACGCTGGCCTTCGTGCCGGACGCGTGGCCGAAGACGTTTCCGCTCGCTGGCATGAACGTCGAGCACAGTCTGCGCAGCGTGACGCTCGACCAGCACGAATGGACACCGCTTCTGACGATCGGCAAGGACCACGTCATCCAGAACGCGATCACCGACACCGGCGGCATCACGATGCCGACCGGCCAGACCGACGTGCTGGCCGTCGCGCGCGGGGCCACCCACGGGCTCGGGGGTGCGATCGACGACGTGTTCGGG
>JBOGIZ010000464.1:0-5108 GCA_050747805.1 Vicinamibacterales bacterium
GAGCCTTCTGCCGGCGCGCGAAGCGGGATGTCGGAGCGAAACGCTCCGCCCACGACGCGCGTGATTGACGCTCCGCGCGCGCGTCAGCGGCGCTCCAGATACTTCGCCAGATCGGCCGGATCGAGATTGCCGCCGCTTACGATTGCGACGATGGGATCGCGATAATCGGCGTGTGGCGCGAGCGCAGCCGCGACGGTGGCGGCGCCGCTCGGCTCCGCGAGAATGCCCGCGTAAGTATGCAGCCATGCCACGGCCGCGGCGATCGCCTCGTCGTCCACGGTGTCGAGGCGGTCGACGTAGCGCTGCACGTGCGCAAAGTTCAGGTCGCCGGGCCGGACGGCCATCAGACCATCGGCGATGCTTTTCGCGCCGTCGAGCGTTCGCACTTCTCCGGCGTCGATCGCGTTTTTCATGGACGCCGCGCCGGCCGGCTCCACGCCGATGACGGCAACGCCGGGACGCGTCTGCTTGATCGACGCCGACACTCCCGAGATGAGACCGCCGCCTCCGATCGGCACGAGGATCGTCGCGACCGTCGGAAGCTGCTCGAGAATTTCAAGGCCGAGCGTCCCCTGCCCCGCGATGATCCATTCGTGGTCGAACGGCGGCACCATCGTCAGATCGCGCTCGGCTGCGACTTCTTCTGCCCTGGCGCGCCGGTGGATCGTGGTCGTGCCCGCGAAGATCACCTCGGCGCCGTAGCGCTTCGCGCCTTCCACTTTGATCGTCGGCGCCGTGGTTGGCATGACGACCACCGCCGGCGCGCCGAGCGCGCTGGCGGCGATCGCGACCGCCTGGCCGTGATTGCCCGAGGAGTACGTGATCACGCCGCGGCGCCGCTGTTCGTCCGTCAACTGCGACACCATGTTGTACGCCCCGCGGATCTTGAATGCGCCGCCGGGCTGCTGACCTTCGCACTTGAGCCAGAGCGCACGGCCGGCTTGCGCCGACACGTCGGCGAGCGGCGTCAGCTTCGCCATCGAGCGGATTCGCTCGCGCGCCGCACGGATATCGTCAAGTGAGACCATTCGGTGTGCGTCCCTGCGCGACAAATTGTACTATCGGCCATCGGCCATCGGCCATCGGCCATCGATCATCGATCATCGGCCATCGGCTATCGGCTATCGGCTATCGGCCATCGATCATCGGCTATCGTCATCGGTCATCGAACATGCGAATCGAAACCTTCGAGATGGAGCGGATGCAGTCGACGTGGGAAAACCTCGTCGACTACGACATGAGCGAGAGCGGCGTCCGTCCGCTGACGCTGCGCGAGCTGACGGAGATGGGATTCGACCTCGCTGGTTTCATCGACGAGCCGCTCGGCTACAGCCAGTCGAACGGCACGATCGAGCTGCGCGAGCAGATTGCCGCCGTGTATCCGGGTGCGACCGTCGATCACATCGAGGTCACCAACGGCACGTCTGAAGCCAATTATCTGATCGCGCTCAGCGAGATCGCGGCGGGCGACGTCGTCGCGATGCAATTGCCCAACTACATGCAAATGTGGGGCGTGACCCGCAGCCTCGGGGCCGACGTTCGCACGTTCCGGCTGAGGACGGAGGCGGCGTGGGAGCCCGACTGGGATGAATTCGAACAGGCCGTCACTCCGAAGACGCGGCTTCTGTACCTTTCGAATCCGAACAATCCGACGGGATCGATTTTGAGCGATGCCGCGATGGCACGCATCGCCGCGCGCTGCGACGAAACCGGAACGTGGCTCCTGTCGGACGAGGTCTATCTCGGCGCGGAAATCGATCGTCCTCGCACGAAGAGCTTCTGGGGCATGAACGACCGGGTTGTCGTGACCAGCGGCCTGTCGAAGGCCTACGGCATTCCCGGCGTGCGCATCGGATGGATCGCCGGTCCGCCGGCATTCGTGGCGCGCTGCTGGAGTCAGCACGACTACATCACGATTGGCCCCAACAAACTGTCGGACCGCGTCGCGCGGACGGCGCTCGCGAACCGCGAGCGCTGCTACGGCAGGGCGACCGACATCCTGCGGCACAATCTGCCCGTCGCGCGCGCGTGGGTCGAGGGATTCGGAGGCCGCCTGCGCTGGACGCCCCCGGCCGCCGGCGCGATCGCGCTCGTCAAATATGACGCCGAGACGCCCAGTCTGTCGATTGCGGAACGCGTGCGAACCAACCAGAGCACGCTGATCGTGCCTGGCAGCCAGGTCGGAATCGAAGGGCACCTGCGCATCTGGATCGGCGGAACGGATCCCTTCATGCGCGAGGGGCTGCGGCGAATCGGCGCGGAGCTCCACGCGGTCTTCGACTGACCCTGCGCGTGACTTGGATCAACGTGCTCGATCGGCGCAACCGCGAAGCGGTCTTTTCGGACCTCGTCCACGATCCGGCCAGCACGCGTTCGCGGGTCGATGATTCCTACGGCGGCGGCTTTCCCCTTCGACCGACGGCCGGCCTGCGCATGCGCTTTTAGGGAAGCAGACCTCACTCCTGGCGCAGCGCGACGATGGGATCGACGCGGCTCGCGCGCCGCGCCGGAACGTAGCAGGCGAGCAGCGTGACGCCAATCACGAGCCCAATCGACGCGGCAAAGGTGAGCGGGTCGGCGGGCTTGACCTCGAACAGCAGTCCCCGCAGCAGCCGCGTGAGCCAGAACGACAATGCGGCGCCAATCGCGGCGCCGCTTACGCCGACGGCAAGTCCCTGTCCCAGAATCATCCGTCGAATGGCCGACGGCTGCGCTCCGACCGCGACCCGGACGCCGATTTCGCGCGTGCGCCTGGAAACCGAATACGCCATCACACCATAGAGTCCGAGCGCGACGAAGAAGATGGCAAACCCGGCGCACGTCGCGGCGATGACGGTGTAGAAGCGGGGTTCGCCAAGCGACCGCCGAAGCCGGTCGTCGAGCGTCTCGAAGTTCTGCAGCGGAACGCTCCTGTCAATTTGCGCGATACGCGCGCGAATCGCGGGCACGAGCGTCGACGGCGGCACGGAGGCTCGAACGGCGATGCTCCCGTAGCCAAATGCGAATTGGCGGAACGGCGCGTAGACCGCGGGGACGGAGGCCGCACTGAGGCCGCGATCCCGCATGGCGCCGATCACGCCGACAATCTCGCGCGGCCGGCCGTCGAACGCGGTCGTGATGCGCCGGCCCAGCACGCGCCCGTCCGGGAAGAAGCGCTTGACGAAAACGTCGTTGACGATCGCGACGGGCGCGGACGCGGACGAATCGGCGTCCGTGAACCCTCGACCCGTGACGAGGGGAATACCGAGCGTCGCAAAGTACCCATCGCTGGTCATGGCGAAGTTGCAGAACGCGCGATGGGCCGGGTCGGCTGCTTCGCCCTCGATCGTGACCGGCACGAAGACGCCCTTGCGCTGTTCCGGCGGCAGAAAATTGACGAGGCCCACCGACTGCACGCCCGGCAGCGCGCCGATCCCGTCGAGCATTCGCGTGTACAGCGCCGGGATTTGATCCCGCGGATGATCGGACGGCACGTCGAACGTGAATCCAACAACGTCGTGCGATCTGAAACCAGGATTGACATCGCTCAAACGCCAGAGGCTGTTGATGAGCAGTCCCGCCGATGTGAGCAGCGCCAGCCCGAGCGCGACCTGCGCGGTCGTCAGCACTCGCTGCACCCGCGCAAACAGCCGTCCGCCCGACGTGCGCGTGCCGGAGCCGCTCAGCAGATGGTCGCGATCCCGGCTGCTGTGCAGCGCGGGCAACACGCCGGAGACGACAGCGGCAGCGGCGCACATGGCCAGCGTGAAGGCCAGGACGCGGGCGTCGATATCGATGCGGCCGGTGATGGGCAGATGAAAGGGCGAGAGGCTCACGAGCGCGTTCTGAAACGCCATCGCAAGTAAAACGCCCAGCACGCCGGCCGAAAACGTCAAACAGGCGCTTTCGATGATCATCTGCCGGAGGAGACGACCCAGGCCCGCGCCGATCGCCTTCCGGATCGCGATCTCCCTCGCGCGCGCGGCCGCCTTCGAGAACCACAGACTCATCACGTTGACGCAGGCGATCAGCAGCAGCACGATGGAGATGCCGAAAGTGAGCAGCAGCGCGGAGCGCACGCCCCGCGTGGTCAGATCGCTCAACGCGGACATGCGCACGGCTCGCGGCGTGCCGCTCGCGGCCGGGCGAGGAATGCGGCCGTCGATCGCCGCCAGCTCCGTCTGCGCCTGGGCCTCCGTGACGGATCCGCCAAGCCGCCCGATCACGAACCACTGCGAGTTGTCGCGGCCCCATTGATCGGCGATATTCACCACGGGAATCAGCAGATCGACGTCTTTGTCGAAGAAGGATGCGTCGGCCCGGGGAAACTGAAAGGACGCCGGCAGCACACCGTCGAGGGTATAACGAGACCCGTTGACCACGATCGTGCGACCGACCGCGCCGCGATCGGCACCGAGCGCGTCGCGCCAGAAACGATAGGTCACGATCGCGGAGCGATCCGGCTCAGTGCTGCCGCTGCCCGAGAAGTTCGCGCCGAGCATCGGCTGAACCCCGAGGGTCCGCAGCAGTTCGGGATCGACCGCGGCGGTCACCAGCGAGTACGACTCGGTGCCCGTGCTGACCGGCAGCTCCGTGAACACAAAACTTCCGAGCGCGCTCAGCGATCGGGACTGCCGGCGCCAGGCTTCGACATCGCGAAGCGCCACAGCTCCTTCCCGCGTCGATCCCGGCGTGATGCGAAAGAGCGCGACCAGCCGCGAGGGGTCCGCGTATGGAAGCGGCCGCAGCAAGGCGGCGTTGACGATGCTGAAGACGGCGGTGGTCGAGCCGATGCCGAGGCCAAGAATCAGGACCCCCAGCGCCGCGAACCCCGGGCTGTGCTTCATCGCGCGCATGGCGTACCGGATGTCCTGCAGCACGGTGACCTCCGGATCTTAGACGGCGGATCTCCGCCGAGCGTTAGGACCCCGTCAAGAATAAGTTGGTCAATGACCAGGTTATTCCTGACGGGGTCCTTAGCCGTGGCCGGGCCGGCTTGTTAACCCGCGAGCGGCCCGCGCGTAGTTATCGGGCAAAGGAGCGTTGCATGTCTTCCACGCGTCCGCTGGTGCTCGTCCTCGCGCTCGTCCTTGCCCTGGTTCCGGGCCGGCGGGCGGCCGCCGCTCAGC
>JBOGIZ010000465.1:0-1603 GCA_050747805.1 Vicinamibacterales bacterium
CAACAATATCGACGGCTCCGGCGGTCTTTTTTTCATAGCGGGCAAATCGCCGTCGCCAGCAGGCGGGTGTAACCGGATATCGTTCAGTTATCAAATGATGCACGGGGTCTCGCGGTTCAGCCGACGAGCCCATCCGGACGCGAAAAGTGTCAAAGAACGTTTCAGCGCCGGCCGGTCGAATCGCTTTCGAGCGTCAGCACCTGGAACGGCTGGAGCGCGAAGGTGTGGCTTTCACCCGCGCGCAATTCGACAGGGACGGCCGCCGTGCCGTAGGGGTCGAGCATCCGATATGCGGTCGGCGCTCCCGGCGGCAGCTCGAACGCCTGCTGCACGTCGACGACGAATGACTGCGGCTTGTCGCTGGGATTTCTGAGCGTCAGAATGCCCTTCGTCGGCGACCACGCCGCCCAACCGTAGACCTGCAACTGACGCGGATCTCCGCCGATCCAATGCGTGTCCACGAGCGTCGCCGCGTTCGCCCGCGACCACTTGGCGGCCTGGGCGATCGCATCCCAGTTTGCGGCGCTCAGCAGCGACGGTGTGATGTACATCTCTTGCAGCTGGGTCCCGGTTCCGAAGTAGTCGTGGACTTCGCTCGTAAAATCGTCGTCCGGGTCCGTATTCAGATTCTTCGCAAACTGCGCGTAGATGAGGCCGTGAAGCATCAGCGAGTTCAGCGGGAACAGCGGTCCCCGCTTCACGACGCCGTTGTACGTGGCGCCGTCGCGATAGGTGATCCACTGCTGGCGGAACGAGCCCACACCGGCAAAGTCATGGTCGGAGCCGCCGCGCCAGATCGAATCTGCGTACTGCAGCCAGAACGGCGACGGATACGTGCCCGTTGTCATATTCACGTAGAGATCCGGCTTCGCGGCGCGCAGATCCGAGATCAGGCTGATCGCTGCGGCGAAGTCGCTGTCGAACTTGCTGCCCGGAATCACCGAGTTCGCGTTCCCCGTGCCATCGATCTTGAACTGGTTGATCCCGTAGTCGCGGATGAGCCGCAGACACGTCTCGCGGAAGCGCTCGAAGTACTTCGGGCCGGAGAGCGCAAAGCCCTGCTGGTTGGTTTCGAAGCCGGCTTCCCGCCCATGCTGAAGACGCTCATCTCTCGGCTTGCCGTAGCCGCCCCAGGGCGACAGCCAGATGCCGGGCGCCGCGCCGTACTTCGCCGCCGCATCGCGCAAGGGCGTGAACCCGTGCGGAAAGCCGGAGTTGAAGTGCCAGAGCGACGCGTGATCGTCCCAACCGTCGTCGAACAGGAAGGAGTTCAGCGTCACGCCGCGGCGGACGTGAAGCTGCTCCCCGAATGCGTTAATGCGGTCGACCGCGCCCGCCTCGTCATACGGCGTGAAGTAGCCCAGGTCGTACCACGAGTTGTAGTGCAGGAACGTGCGGTACGGATGCGCCCGCTCGCGCTCGACGTAGCGCAGAAATTCGCGTCGAAGCTGTCCAGGGCGCACGGCGCCGATGACGGACGAGTACGTGACGGGACTCCCCGGCCGCAGCGGCACCTTGCGCGGGAGAAACGCGACGATTCGCGTGCCGTCCACGCGCGTCTCCGACAGCGGATGCTCGAAGCCGAGGAAGATCTCATTCGAGA
>JBOGIZ010000466.1:0-3511 GCA_050747805.1 Vicinamibacterales bacterium
CGCGTGCTTGAGCTCGGCGACGCGATTCTGCTCGACGTGCCGAGTCCGGTCGCCGTGCAAGTCCGCGAGCATCTCGACAGGTTCATTTTCAACGAAGACGTGCAGGTCGAGGACGTCACGGCGTCGAGCGCCGAGTTCGGCCTCTATGGCCCGGCGGCCGCCGGTGTCCTGAGATCGTGCGGCGCGACAGTCTCAGAGGATTCGCCGCTGTATTCATCCACGCGCGCAACAATCGCCGGGATCCAGGCGCTCGTCATCCGCACCGATGAATACGGCGTATCCGGGTTTGATGTAATCGTCGATGTGTCGGCCGTATCGCACATCGCCGCGGCGCTCGCGACGGCTGGCGCGGTCCGCGCATCGAACGGCGACCTCGAGATCGTCCGCGTCGAGAGCGGCCGGCCGCTGTTTGGAGTCGACATGGATACCGACACCATTCCTCTCGAGGCGGGCATCGAGGATCGCGCCGTCTCGCGAACGAAAGGCTGCTACGTCGGTCAGGAAGTGATCGTGCGCGTGCTCGATCGCGGCCGCGGCCGGGTCGCCAAGCGGCTCGTTGGTCTCTTGCTCGATCCAGCCGCGCCGGTGCCGCCGCGGGCGGCGAAAATTACGGCGGGCGAGCGCGATATCGGCCACGTGACGAGCGCGGTGCGGTCGCCGCCGCTGAACCGGCCGATCGCGCTCGGCTACGTCCACCGCGATTTCGTCGAGCCGGGTACGGCCGTCGAGATACGCGGAAGCGGAGCGGCGGCCATCGCGCAGCTGCCGTTTGTGTGATCGACGGAGTTCATCTTGTGAATGGTGTCAATTCACCGCGGAGGCCCCTTCATCCGTGTAATTCCTGTAATCGGTGGCCACGGAATACGCGGAATACGTCTTTGAATGGTGGCCAACTCACCACCAACCTTCGCGCGATCTCGACATTTTTTCGAGTCCTTCTGACGCAAATCAAGCCCGTCGACCGTCGACCGTCGACCATCGACCGTCGACCGTCGACCGTCGACCATCGACCGTCGACCATCGACCATCGGATATCGACCATCGGCCATCGGATATCGACCATCGGCCATCGACCATCGACCATCGGATATCGACCATCGGCCATCGGCCCTCGGCACGGAATACGTCTTTGAATGGTCGTCAACTCACGACGGGTGCCTCTCAATCCGTGTTATTCCGTGTAACCCGTGGCCGCCAGCAGACGGATCAGCTCTTCGTCCGCCGGCGGAAACTTCAGCGACGCGAGCTCGCTGCGCGGCACCCACCGCATGGCCTGGCCGAGGAGCGCTTGCGGATTGCCCGTGACTGCGCACGCGAAAAAATGCAGTTCCACCGTCAGCTCCGGATAATCGTGCGTGACCGCCGCTAGCTCCTCGCCAATCGTCGACTCGACGCCGAGCTCTTCGCGGAGTTCGCGGCGGAGACAATCGCGCAGCGACTCGCCGGCTTCGCACTTGCCGCCCGGGAATTCCCACAAGCCCTCGAGGTGCACGCCTTTCTGCCTGCGCGTGACGAGAAACCCGTCCGGCGACTCGACGACCGCGGCCGCGACGATGGACCGGCGAGGGGCGGTCATGCGCGCTCGTTATCCGGATTGAATGGAAACGCGGCGCACGAGCGGCGCATCGGGCAGAGCAGGCACTGCGGCTTGCGCGCCGTGCAGAGCGTCGCGCCGAAGTCCATCAGCGCCTGATTGAAATCGAATACGCGCGCGCGTGGAAGGACGGCGCGCGACACATCCCAGAGATGCCGTTTCATCGCGTGCGCCTTGGGATTGCCGCGTCCGACGAACACGCGGAACAGCACGCGCGCGACGTTCGTGTCGAGAATCGCCGCGCGCTGCCCGAACGCGAAACTCAACACGGCCCCGGCCGTGTACTCGCCGATCCCCTTGAAGGATCGAAGCGTGGATTCATCGCCGGGCAGCTCGCCGCCGTATCGGGCGACCGACTCGCGGGCGATCGCGTGCAGCCGCCGCGGCCGGATGTTGTAGCCCAGCGGCCGCCATGTCGCCGACACATCGTCTTCCGCGGCATTCGCCAGCGCCTGCAGCGTTGGATACTTCTCGAGCCACTCGTGATATTTCGGCAGTACGCGATCGACCTGCGTCTGCTGCAGCATCACTTCGGAGACGAGGATGCTGTAGGGATCGCGCGTCTGCCGCCAGGGCAGGTCGCGCCCATGACGGTCGTACCAATCGAGCAGCCGGCGGCGAAAGCGTTGCCGCGGAACCGAACCGGGAACCAGCAGGGGTGAATCGGGGCCGGCCGCCCGAGGCAGCGCGCCTCGACCCCGCGAGCCGCGTGAACCTTTTATAATCGCCAAGCCGTGAAAATCTACACCAGGACCGGCGACAGCGGTGAAACGGGTTTGTTCGACGGCACTCGCGTCTCGAAGTCGGATCCCCGTGTCTCCACCTACGGCGACGTCGATGAGCTGAACGCCTGGCTTGGACTGGCGCGGTCGATGTCGCGCGAAAGCGAACTGAACGACATGCTCGAGCGCATCCAGCGCGACCTGTTTGCTGTCGGCGCGCGGCTTGCCGATCCGGCGCACCGCATCGCGGATCGCGTCACGAAAGCGGCCGTGAGCGCCGAAGACGTGAGCCGGCTGGAATCGTGGATCGATCGGCTCGAGTCGACCCTTCCGCCGCTCCGCCGCTTCATTCTCGCGGGCGGGGCGACCGGCGGGGCGGCGCTCCACGTCGCGCGCACGATCTGCCGCCGCGCCGAGCGGGCGATGGTCGCCCTTCAGGAAGGGTCGGACGGGACCGCGTTCGAGCCGGAATTGCTGACGTACGTGAATCGACTGTCGGATCTGCTCTTCGTCATGGCTCGCGCGGCGAACGCGCGCGCGGGAGCGCCCGAGATCGAGTGGTGACGGATCTGGCGGAGGCGTACGCCGCGTGCGAGTGCCTGGCGCGATCGCACTATGAGAATTTTCCGGTCGCCTCGCGCCTGCTGCCTGCGCGCATGCGCCCCCACGTCGCGGCCGTGTACGCATTTGCGCGCATCGCGGACGATATCGCCGACGAGGGAGCCGCGCCCGCGGCAGAGCGGCTCGCCGCGCTCGCGGACTGGGGCGCCAGACTGGATGCGACCCTCGCAGGCCGGGTCGATCCATCAGACGCGCACGCGTTCGTGTTCCCCGCCGTGCGGCATTCGATCGAAGCGTGCCGGCTGCCGCCTCAGCTCTTCCACGATCTGCTGAGCGCGTTTGCTCAGGACGTTACGACCACGCGCTACGCCGCGTGGAACGAGGTCCTCGATTACTGCCGCCGATCGGCCAATCCGATCGGCCGCCTCGTGCTTCGCATCGCGGGATACGATCGAGTCGAGCTGGATCGCGCCTCCGACGCGGTCTGCACGGCGCTGCAGTTGACGAACTTCTGGCAGGATCTCGCGATCGACTGGCGCAGAGGCCGCCTCTACGTGCCTGTGGAGGACACGAGCCGCGCCCGTGCCCGTGAGGCTGATCTCGATGCCGGCCGGATTACGCCCGAGTGGCAGAC
>JBOGIZ010000467.1:0-2189 GCA_050747805.1 Vicinamibacterales bacterium
ATCCAGGCTCAGGCCCAGAAGGCCTCGAACGCCGGTGGGTCGGTGGGAAGCGCGAGGATCTCGGCCCACTGCTCGCCCCGGAGCGTGATCAGCAGCACCTGGTCGATGTCGAGCTCGCGGCCGAGCCGCGTGCCCTGCGCGCGGTAGACCGCAACCGCGTGCTCGTCGTCGGCGAGCGACCAGCGCAGCAGACGTTCGGCGAGAGATGGCGGCCGAGACATCATCGACTCCGGCTGAGATCGGGCTGCAGGCCAGACCACATGCGGGTCATCGTGTCGCGCGATCGGAGAAGCGCCTTCTCTCCCGCGGTGGTGACGGTGAAGAACCGCTTCGATCGCCCGCCGCGTTCGCGCGTCGGCAGCGACATCGCGGACGTGACGAGCCCTTTGGCTTCCAGGCGATCGAGCGCGGTATAGAGGGCCCCGACGGCAACCGTCCGCCGCGTGCGGCGCTCGATCTCGCGGCGGATCGTCACGCCATAGGCGTCTTCGTCCTGATGAATGATCGCCAGCAGGACGAGCTGCTCGAATTCGCCGAGGGTCGGAGCCTGGGACGACGCCATTTGTCCTACGCCGCAGAGTTTAGCACGCCTTCGGTCACCGCCAGTCGTCAACCGACAACCGACAACCGACCTCAATCGCCAATCGCCAATCGGCAACCAATCGCCAACCGCCACTCCGTCGATCGGCAACCGTCAAGCCGGCAATCCGTCGACCGGCATTCGCCATTCGGCAATCGCCAATTAGACAGCCTCTTCCTCTCGCTTTGCCGGAAGTATGCCGAACGCCCGCATCTTGCGATACAGGTTGCTCCGCTCCACGCCGAGCGCGTCGGCCGTGCGCGAAATGTTGCCGTTGTTGGCCGCGAGCGCGCGAAGGATGTACTCCCGTTCGAATCGATCGCGCGCTTCGTGCAGGAGAAGCGGCGGCGCGCCGGCGGTCGATTCCGCCACCAGCCCGCTCATCCCTTCGAGAAACCCCAGGTCCGACACGGCTATTGTGTCGCCGGGCACCATGATGATGAGGCGCTCGATGATGTTCCTGAGCTCGCGCACGTTGCCGGGCCAGCGATAACTGCGCAGCGCTGTCGCCGCGCCGGCGTCGAGCCGCTTCAACCGGCGGCCGTATTCGCGCGTCAGTTCCGCCATGAAGTACTCCGCGAGCAGCGGCACGTCGTCCGATCGATCGCGCAGCGGCGGAACGAAAATGGGGATCACGTTCAGGCGGAAGTAGAGATCCTCGCGAAAGCGGCCTGCGCGAATCTCGGCCGTGAGGTCCTTGTTCGTCGCAGCGATCACGCGGACGTCCACGCGCACGCTCGCCGTGCCGCCCACGGGCTCGACGACCTGCTCCTGCAGCGCGCGAAGCACCTTCGCCTGCGTCTTCACGCTCATGTCCGCGATCTCGTCAAGAAAGAGCGTGCCGCTGTCGGCGAGCTCGAACTTGCCGCGGCGATCGGACAGCGCGCCCGTGAACGAACCTTTTACGTGTCCGAACAGCTCGCTCTCGATCAGCTCCTCGGGAATCGCCGCGCAGTTCACCTCGATGAAGGGACCCGTGCTGCGGCGGCTCAAATTGTGGACCGTCCTGGCGACGAGCTCTTTGCCGGTGCCGTTCTCGCCGTAAATCAGCACGCGCCCGTTGGTCGGCGCGGCCATCGCGACCTGCTCGCGGAGCTGGCGGATCACGTAGCTCTCGCCCACCATCGTGAGCCGCCGATCCACGGTCGCCCGAAGCGCCCGGTTCTCCGCTTCGAGGCGCCGCGTCCGGAGCGCGTTGGCCACGACAAGTACCGTCTTTTCGAGCGAGAGCGGCTTCTCCACGAAATCAAACGCGCCGAGCTTGATCGCGCGGACAGCCGATTCGATGTTCCCGTGGCCAGAGATCATGACAACGGGCGCATCCACCCTGCGTTCCTGCAGGCGCTCGAGCGTCGCCAGTCCGTCCATCCCCGGCAGCCAGATGTCGAGGACGATGACGTCGTACCGCGCGCGCGCGACGCGATCGAGACAGGCCTCACCTGAGTCGACCGCCTCGACGGCGTAGCCTTCATCGCGCAGCACGCCGCCGAGCGCGCTCCGGACGCCGGATTCGTCGTCGACAACAAGAATCGATGACTTCATAACGAGTAAACCGTGACGAATTGGTGAATTCGTGAGTTGGTTATTTGGTGAATTCGCATGCGCGGCT
>JBOGIZ010000468.1:0-3617 GCA_050747805.1 Vicinamibacterales bacterium
ATCAGGCGCGCATGCGCGCCTTTCCGGACGAGGCGCCCGAACACTCCCTTGAGCGGCCCGTGCGTCACTTCGGCCATCATGCCTTCGCGAATCAGCGGACACGGATCGTATTGCAGATCGCTCGCGACGAGCTGCCGGATGCCTTCGATTTCGTGCGCCGGAATCGGTGCGATATCGCCGTCGAACGAAACGATGTTCACGACGCCCGTGCATTTCAGCACGGGAAGGCGCTCCGCGGGGTCGAAGCGCGCGAAACAATACCCCGGAAAGAGCGGCCAGTCGATCTGCTTCTTGCGATCCTTCCAGCGGCTCCAGCGGGTGATCGTGGGCAGAAACGCTTCGAGTCCCTTGCGCTCGAGCTGCTCACGGACCACCTGCTCATGGCGGGAACGCGTCCAGATCGCGTACCAGGCCGGGGAATCTGACATGCTGGGTCGGGCGAGTGCGGATCGTTACCGACCGCCGCTGGCGCCCGTCGCGGTACCGGTGGTTGTGGCGGAATTTTCGGCCGTCACTGCCTTCTCGTACTCCTGCTTCAGCTCCTGGTTTTTCCACTCGATGATCGCCTGGGAGCGCAGCCGCGCCAGGAACTTGCGCATCTCGATCTGGGTCCGCGCGGCCGCGACCTTCTCGGAAATGAGATCGCCCACATCTTTGAAGGGTTGGAGCTTCTGCGGCGTCATCGATGCCAGCTGGAACAGCTGATACCCCTGCTGCGTCCGCAGCGGCTGCGTCACGTCTCCGGGCTTCATCTTGTCGACAATCTGCTGCAGCTGCGGCGACATGTCGTTGCGCGAGAACGGACCGATCGATCCGCCGTTGGACTTCGACGGCGAGTCGGAGACCTCGGCGGCCACCTTGGCGAAGGATTCGCCCTTCAGAATGCGGGCACGCGCGCCGGCGATCTTCTGCTCGGCGTCGTGGGCCACGCCGGCGTTGAAGTTGCCGTCCTTGTCGGCAGGCACGGCGACGAGGATTTCGCGCAGCGAAATCGTCGTCGGTTCGGTGAATTCGTTGGGATGGTTCTGATAGTACTGGCGCGCTTCTTCCTCGGTGATCGCCAGCTTCGAGCCGACTTCCTGCTGCTGCACCTGATCGATGAGCATCCGGCGTTCCAGGCTCTTGCGCAGATCGTCCATCGTCATGTTCTCCTGCGCCAGGGCGGCCTGGAATTTCTTGTCGTCTTCGAGGCCCTGCTCTTTGCGGATGCGCGCGACGACCTGCTTGAACTGCTCGTCCCCGAGCTTCAGGCCGAGTTCGCGTCCCTTCTGCACGAGCAGCAACTCGTCGATCGCGTTGACGAGGATCTGCGGGGTGATCTGTTCCAGCTGTTTCTTCAGCTGCTCGTCGTTCTTGAGCATCGACTGATCGACATTGCCGTTGAGCTTCTCGCGCAGCGCGGCGATCTGGAGCGACTCGAGGTCCGACTTCGTGAAGATGTCGCCGTTTACCTTGACGAGGACGGCGTCAAGCACCTCCGTCCCGACGGGCGTCTTCGCGTCCGTGGCCGGAGCGGGCGTCGCGGCGGCCGGAGCGGGCGTTGCCGCTGGGGGCGCCGGCTTCGTCACGACGGGCGTTTGGGCCGGCGTCTGTTGGGCAAGTACAGGCGACGCCGCGGTAGCGACGAGCAAAACGCAGGATGCGAGCGGCAAGTGCTTCATGACCATTACCCTAAGTGTCTGGAATTACGTATTTTAGCTCACGCCGACGCCGTCGCTCAAGTCGCGCAGCAGGCCCGAGACTCGGCTGAACACTCCGCCTTCGGCCCGCGGGTCCTCTTTCGCGGGTCGAAGGATCTCGTCTCTGCTGAATCCGGCCGTGACTTCGCCCGCCGTGGCGCGAGTGGTCCACCACGACGCGCCGGTGCCGGATTTCGAACCCAAAGCGCCCGATCGGCGTCCCCGAACACCGGGGCGGCCGCTCTCGGCCACCTTGAGGTCAAGCTTCAGCGTCGCGGGCGGGGCGAGCTGAATATCGGGCCGCTGCTGCACCAGCCGGAGCAAATAAGCCGGATCGAGCGCCGTGTCCGGCCTGAACTTTAGGACGACGAGCGCGCCCTCGCGGTCGAGCGATTCGACGCCGACGCGGTCTGCCATCAGCCGGATCAACGCGTAGTCGGCGAGATTTTCAATCGACGTCGGCGGCGGTCCATAGCGATCCCTCGCTTCTTCCAGAATACGCTCGAGTTCGCCCTCCGATCGCGCCCCGGCCATCCGCCTGTAGACGGTCAGGCGCTGATTCATATCGGGAATGTAGCTCTCGTCGATGCGCAGATCGACGCGCAGATTGACGTTCGCGCGATTCTCATCGTCGATCTCTTCGCCCTTCAACTCCTTGATCGTCTGCTCGAGCAATTTCATGTACATGTCGAAGCCGACGGCTTCGATATGCCCGCTCTGTTCGCCGCCGAGCAGGTTGCCCGCGCCGCGAATCTCGAGGTCGAGCGCGGCGACCCGGAAACCGCTTCCCAGATCGCTGAATTCGCGGATCGCCGCCAGGCGTTTGCGGGCCACCGGCGAGAGCGATTCCTCCGGCGGGATCAGCAGGTACGCGTACGCGCGCCGATCCGAGCGGCCGACACGGCCGCGCAGCTGATAGAGCTGCGACAGCCCGTAGCGATCGGCGCGATTGATGAGCATCGTGTTCGCGTTCGGGATGTCGAGGCCGTTCTCGATGATCGTCGTGGCGAGCAGCACGTCGTATTTGTGGCCGACGAAATCGACCATGACGCGCTCGAGCGACTCTTCGCCCATCTGACCGTGCGCGATGCCGATCCGGATTTCGGGAAGAAGCCGCAGCAGGAGATTGCCGAGCGAGTAAATCGACTCGACGCGGTTGTGGACGAAGTACACCTGCCCGCCGCGTTCCACCTCGGTGCGAATCGCGCGCTGAATGACGGCCTGATCGAACTTGACGACGTTGGTCTGGATCGAGAGGCGATCCTTTGGCGGCGTCTCGATGATCGACATGTCGCGGATGCCGGCGAGCGACATGTTCAACGTGCGCGGAATCGGCGTCGCGGTCATCGTCAGGACGTCGACGCGCTTCTTTAGCTGCTTGATGCGCTCCTTGTGGACGACGCCGAAGCGCTGCTCCTCGTCAACGACGAGCAATCCGAGATCGCGGAACTGGACGTCTTTCGAAAGCAGGCGATGGGTGCCGACGATAATCTCGATCTTCCCCGCCGCCAGATCCTGGAGAATCTCCTTCTGCTCGGCCTTCGAGCGGAAGCGGCTGACCATGTCGATGCGGACGGGGAACGCGGCGAATCGGTCGCGCAGCGTTTTCAAATGCTGAAACGCCAGGACGGTCGTCGGCGCGAGGAACGCGACCTGCTTGCCGTCCATCACCGCCTTGAACGCCGCACGCATTGCGACTTCGGTCTTGCCGTAGCCGACGTCGCCGCACAGCAGCCGGTCCATCGGCGTCGGCGATTCCATATCGCGCTTGATGTCGGCAATCGAGTGTTCCTGATCGGCCGTCAGCTCGAACTCGAACGCTTCTTCGAACTCCTGCTGCCAGTGCGTATCGGAACTGAATGCGTGGCCGGGCACGGCCTTCCGCGACGCGTAGAGCTTCAGCAGCTCTTCGGCCATGTCGCGCATCGCCTTCTTGAC
>JBOGIZ010000469.1:0-1682 GCA_050747805.1 Vicinamibacterales bacterium
CCTTCGACGTCACGGAGGGGCAGCTCGGGCTGACCCATCCACCGGAGAGCTCGCGCGCTCCTCTCGGCCTGCGAGGGCTCAGACTGAGCCTGTCGTTCGACGAAGTGTTCCAGGCGCAGCTCCGCGCACTGCTGCGCGCGGCGGTCCACGGGCCGCTTCGGATCATGTTTCCGTTCGTCACGGGCGTCGAGGAGCTGCGGGCCGCGCTGACGGCGGTGTCCCATGCGTCCGAGACGCTGCGCGCCCGGGGCATCGGGACGCCGAACGTGCCGCTTGGCATCATGATCGAAGTGCCCTCGGCCGCGTTGACGATCGATCTGATGGCAGGGGAGGCGGACTTCGTGAGCATCGGGACCAACGATCTCATTCAGTACTGCCTCGCGGTCGATCGCACCGACGATCGGGTCTCGCGCATGTACGAGCCCTTGCACCCGGCGATCCTTCGCATCCTGCGGTACGTCGCGCGCGGCGCCCGGCGCCGCGGACTGCCCGTATCGGTGTGCGGCGAAATGGCGGCGGATCCGTCGCTGCTGCCGCTCCTCACGGGCCTGGGCTTCCGCGAGTTCAGCATGACGCCTGCGGCCATCGCGGCCGCGAAGCAGGCCGTGCGCGCGATGCGTGTGTCGGAAGCGGTGCGCGTGGCAGGCCGCGCGCTGAAGGCCAAGACCGCGGCGGAGGTCGAGAAGGCGATCGCCGAGTCTCTCACGCCGGCGAAGAGCCGATGACGCCGCGCGTCGATTGACCTATCCTGACACCACAAGGAGCGATCATTGTGAGCACGATTACGAAGGTCGAGAAGCCATGGGGGTATGAGCTGCATTGGGCGAAAACGGATCGGTATGTCGGCAAGCTGATTCACGTCAACGCCGGGCACGCACTCAGCCTGCAGTATCACAAGGAGAAGGACGAGACGATCTTCCTCTGGTCGGGACGCATGCTGTTCGAGATACAGGAAGGGGGCGAGCTGACGAAGCGCGAGTTGAAGCCGGGGGAAGCCGTGCACATCACGCCGCCGACGGTCCATCGCATGACGGCGGTCACGGACTGCGATATTTTCGAGGTGTCGACCCCAGAGCTCCACGACGTCGTGCGCCTGGAAGATCGGTATGGGAGAAGCGCCAGTTGAACGAGACAGCAAGTATTGCCAGACCACGGCCGCTGTTTTCGGGCGGACTGATGCAAATGCAGCGATCGAACACAAGGAAATCAGCGAATTCACGCGAGAATGCGAGACGGTCAGATTGGCCGGACTCTTGAAATGACGGCTCCACCGAGCGGAGGAGAACTATGGGCAGTGTGAACAAGGTCATTCTGGTCGGCAATCTGGGCAGAGACGCCGAATTGCGCTACACGCCGGGCGGCGCGGCCGTCTCGAAGTTCAGCATCGCCACGACCGAGATGTGGAACGACAAGAGCGGCCAGCGCCAGGAGCGCACCGAATGGCACAACATCGATCTCTGGGGCAAGCAGGCTGAAACGCTGACGGAGTATCTCGTGAAAGGCAAGCAGGTGTACATCGAAGGCCGGCTCCAGACCGACGAGTACACCGACAAGGAAGGCATCAAGCGCAAGAGTACGAAGGTGCGCTGCGACCGCGTCGTGCTGCTCGGCGGGGGAGGCGGTGGCAATCGCCAGCCGGCGCGACCCGCCGGCGGCGCCGCCGGCGCGGCCCACGCCGAACC
>JBOGIZ010000470.1:0-7620 GCA_050747805.1 Vicinamibacterales bacterium
CCATTCGCCTGCATGCCCTGCTGCTGGGGACGCGTACCAGCCTGCGCCGCGCTGGCCGGCTGACTGCCGGACGCGGCGCCCGTCTCCGGCGCGCCGTTCTGGGCATTCATTCCTGTCTGACCGCCCCGGCGACCGCCTCGGCCACCGAATCCGCGCTGCAGTTCGGCCGGCATCGGCTGTTTCAGCGCGTTGAACGTGTCCTGGGTCGGACGGAAGCGCAGCGCCGCGTTGGGCACGCGAAGCGCGTTGGACCGCTTTGCGATCTCGATCGTGAGGTTCGCCGTCATGCCGGGATCGAGCTTCAGATCCGGGTTGGGCACGTCGATGATCGTCGAGTACGTCACGACGTTCTGCACCGTCGTCGGATTCAGCCGCACCTGATTGACCGTGCCGCGGAAGGTCTCATTTGGATAGGCATCGACGCGAAACGACACGCTTTCACCCGGCCTGATCTGGCCGACGTCGGATTCGTCGATGTTGGCGTTGACCTGCATCTTCGTGAGGTCGGCCGCGATGATGAAGATTTCGGGCGCCGACATGCCGGCGTTCACCGTCTGTCCCTTGTCGACGCTGCGCTTGATGACGACGCCGTCGATCGGGGCGGTGATGATCGTGTGGTCGAGATCGACCTTCGCCTTGTCCACCGCGGCCTGCGCCTGCACGACCTGCGAGTCCATCGACTTCTGCTGCGCGACGGCCTGCTTGTACGTCACGTCCGCGGTCTCGAGATCCTGCTGCGTCTCGAGCTGCTTGGCCATCAGCTCCTTCGCGCGGTTGAGTTTGACCAGGCCGTCCTGCACAGCGACTTTCTGGCGTTCCAGGTTGGCCTGTGCGTTCACCAGATTGGCATTCGCCGTCTCGAGGGCGGTATTCATCAGCGACGGATCGAGGCGCGCGATGACCTGGCCTTTCTTGACGATCGAGTTGAAGTCGGCATCGAGCTCCTGGACGATGCCCGAGACCTGCGTGCCGACCGATACCGTGATGACCGCCTGCAGGGTGCCGGTTGCGCCGACGCCGTCAACGATGTCGCCGCGCGTCACCTTGAGCGTGGTGACCTGCGGGTCCTTGTCGCCGCGACTCGCGTAGAAGACGGCGCCGCCGGCTCCAATGACGACGAGAAGAATGATGATCCAAGTCAGTTTTTTCATGATGTCTGTTCTGCTCTCGTTGCGAACGCGCGCGCTAGAGTCCGCCGCCGCCGGAGGTTCCGCCGCCCGAACTGCCTGTGCTGCCGCTCGACGTGCCGCCGGTCGACGAAGACGATGTTGAGGTGCTGGTCGGGGCCGACGTGGACGTAGAGGAGGTGCTGGTCGAGCCGACCGAGCGCGAACCAATAGTCTGGGCGGCCTCAAACGTGACGAGCGCCTTGCGGTAGTTGGCAATCGCCCGAAGCTCGTCGTCCTGCGCCGACGCGTAGTCGCGCTGGGCCAGGACGACGTCGTAATTGGTCGCCATGCCGACCTGGAACTTGGTCACCGCGGCGTCCAGCTCTTCCTTGGCGAGCTCGCGTGCCGTGCCGCTTGTCTGCACGCTCTCGAGACTGCTCTGCACGGTCAGCGCGGCACTCGTCACGTCGGTTGCGATCTGCAGCTGGAGCTGTTTGAGGTTCGCCTGCGTCTGCTCGACCGAGAGCTTCGTGCGTTCAACCGTCGCCTGCTGCGAGCTCATGCCGATCGGATAGGAGAACGAGAATCCGATGTTCCACGTCGGCGCGTCGAAACCGTAGAGATTGCTGATCGCATCGAAGTATCCCGACGGCACGAGCGCTCCCGTTCCGTTCGGAATGACCAGCCCGGTGTTCGGATCGATGGCCGCCGTGTGGTACGGACCGCCGAGTCCCGCGAGACCATATGAAGCCGTGAGGTTCAGCTGCGGCCTGGTCTGATCGAGCTGGTTCTTCAGGTTGATATTGGCGGAGTCCAGATTGTTTTTCGACTGCTGCAAGTCGGTGCGTTGCTTGAGCGCCCGCGCGATCGCCGCGTCGACGTCGATCGGCTGCGCCGTCGGCGCCGGGCGATCGACCGGATTAATCGAGGATGTCCACAGCGGATCGTCGGTGCCGCTCACAATGAGCTGCTTGAGGGTCAGCTCCATAGTCCGCACGTTCGCCTCGTCCTGAACCACGGCGAGCTGATCGCTGGCCGCTTGGGAGCGTGCCGTCGTGACATCGAGTGGCGCGAGCGTGCCGATCTCGACGCGCTGTTGGTTCTGCTGTACGAGCGTGTTCGCGAGGTCGAGCGTGCTCTGCGCGGCCTCGACGGCCTGGATGGCGTACACGAGATCCCAATAGGCGTTGCGGACGCTGTCTTCCGTGCTCTCGGTCGTCGTGGTCAGCGAGATTTCGTCGTTGGCTTCCTGCAGGCGGTTGGTCAGAATCGCGGCGCGCGTCGCGTCGATCTTGAAGCCGCGCAGAAGCGGCTGCGTGAACTGGACGTTCAGGGTTGTGTTGAACGCCGGATTGCGGAGATTATTCGTGCTCGGAATCGCCTGCCGGTTATTCGTCCAGCTGGCGCTATAGTTGCCGCCGCCGTGCCAGAGATTCTGGGCCAGGCCTGCGCTCCAGGCCTGCGTGCCGGCTGTCGTCGGCTGTGAGATTCCTCCTGTGACCGACGAGGGTAGACGGACTGCGCGCTGTTCACTACCCGCCGACGTGAGGGTGGGACGATAGCTGGCTTCGAGGCCGACGATGGAGTAGTCGGTCAGCCGCGGCGTGAGCCGCGCGACGCCGATGTTGATGTTGTTCTGCATCGCGTGCTTGACGGCGTCTTCGATCGTGAGATCGACGCGCGGACCGGGCGTCACAAAGGGCGCGTGCGTCGCCGTCAGCTGCACCGGCGGCGCCTGTGTGGGAAGCGTTTGGCCGGCCGGCGTCGGCGCGACTGGCGGCAGCGGCGAGGCCGAGGTTGTCGGCGGCTGCTGCGGCGGCTGCTGGGCGGTGCCCGCCTGTGCCCTGGCTGGCATGGCGAGCGCGGCGGAGAACAGGACGGCTCCAGCCGTCACGACGAAATGCGTCCTTGCCAACTTCCTCACGAAAACCCTCCCGAATGGAATGTGAAAAATCAGATGGCTTACCGCGGAGCGGGGCTGCGGTGCGGAGGCTCCCGGTGATCGTGCAGCGCCTTCAGTCTATCGCGCTGCTCGGGCGTCAACACGCGGTTCATCCGATACAGCATCAACTGCCGCCCCTTTTCGACCTTGGCGCGCATGTCTTCGACGCGATCGATTTGCGCGATGACCGCCTGTTCGTCCGCCGAATTGCGAATCATCTCGTTCAGCGCGTCTTCCATCGTATGGAGCTGCTGCCAGCCGCTGCGAAGATCCGGCAGGCTCTTCTGCCAGAGCGCTTCGACGGCCGTCGACTGCTGATCGGTGATCCCCAGCGTGGCGCGGTCCTGGGGATCGGTCCACCACTTCCGCGGGCCGTTCCCGTCTGGCGCGTGATCCTGGCCACGGGCGCCCGGCTGCGCCTGCTGTCCCTGACCACCGCACTCGGCCGCTGAGAGACGCCCCGCCCACAGGACGAGCAGAAGAGCCGCGAACGCCCATCCGAACCGCTTCGCTTTCAACTGAAATAGTCTCCGAAGGAATTACTGCGCGTAGTTACGACGTGTCGAGTGGCGTTGTTTACCTCAGTTCAGTGCAGCTGTGCCGTCTCCGCACGAGGTGGCACCACCAACCCACAGCATTTCAAGGAGTTGCAGCGGCACACATATTGCCATTCTGCCGCCCACGGAGGGCCGGCAGAGCCGGCGCCGCAGGGAGAGCGTAATGCGCGGATTGATGGATGATCAAAAGCTATCTCATAAATAAACGCGAGCGAGCGACGGTGTTGGGGAGTCCGAGGGGCGACGCCCCTCGGATAAGACAGGTCAGGCCGCCGTGAACCGTTCGAGCGTCTCGATGACCTGCCCGACGATATTGTTGGGCGTCGAGGCGCCGGCGGTCAGACCGACGGTGACACGGCCCGCCGCGGGCAGCCAGTGCTCCGTGATGACTTCCGCCGCGTGCGTGGTCGACGGCGCGCCGATCGGCCGGTGGCGAATCCGTTCAGGCGACAGCAGGCATCCGGGATCGGCGATGTGAAAGGTCAGGACCCGCGCCGCGCAGATGCGCGCGAGGTTGCACGTGTTACTGCTGTTGTACCCGCCGACTACGAGCATGAGATCGAGCGCTTCGGCGTCGAGCAGCGCTTCGACGGCATCCTGCCGCTCCTGCGTCGCGCTGCAGATCGTGTCGAAGGCGCGGAAATGCCGCTCGAGGTCCGCGTCGCCGTGCCGATCGCGCATCGCGGCGCGACACATCTCGCCAATCTCCAGCGATTCCGACATCAGCATCGTCGTCTGGTTCGCGCAGCCGATGCGGTCCAGATCGACGTCGGGATCGAAGCCTGGCGAGGCCGCGTCGTGGAACCGCGCCAGGAACGCCGCGCGATCGCCGTGGCCGCGGATGTAATCGCAGACGGCCGTCGCTTCCTCGCGGTCGAGGACGACCAGGTACCGGCCGGCGGGATATTTCAACGCCTGCGACGCCGTCGCCTGCGTTTCCTCGTGGCGCACCTTGCCGTGGATGATCGCCGTGAACCCGTCCTGCGCGTACCGGACCACGTTCTTCCAAACGTTCAACACCGAGCCGCACGTCGTGTCGACGAGGGTGCATCCCAGCGACGAGAGCCGCGCCATTTCCCTGACCGTGATGCCGAACGCGGGAAGAATCACGACGTCGTTTGGGCCGAGCGCGTGCGCGCGTTCGGCCGGGTCGCTCAGAAATCTGATGCCGCCGGCGCGGAGACGGTCGTTTACGTGCGGGTTGTGAATGATTTCGCCGGTGAGGAAGACGCTGTGTCCGGGGAAGCGCGCCACTGCCTGGTAGGCGTAATCGACGGCGCGATCGACGCCATAGCAAAACCCGAATTCGCGGGCGAGACGGACGCTGAGCCGTCCCGTGTCGTGGCGGAAGCCTTCGGCGCGGACGGCGTCGACGAGCGCGCTGTGGTAGGCCGCGGCAAGCTCGCCCGCGACGGCCTCTTTCATGTCGAGGCCTTTGCGATAGATCAGGGGCTGCGTCAAGACGCTAACAGTTTACCGTGAACCGCTGACCCGCTCGGTCGACTCTCAACCGTAAACTGCCGCCAGTGAGCCGTTTACTTGCCCGCCGGCGCGGGCACCATGTCGCGGATGTGCGGGGTCAGGTCGTCGATGGCGCGAAGATCGCTGACGCGCGGCTCGCCGAACGAGTCCGACAGAAAATCGGCGTCTTCGACCGACATGGGCTTCGGCTTGACGGTCTTCATCCGGGCGGTGGACTGCTCGGCGGTGAAACGCGGCGGTGTCAACTCGGCGTGCCGCAGGCCCCCATTGCCGTCGAAGAGTCCCGGAACGATCGAGCCGAGCCCGACGCCAGCGAGCAGGCCAGCGGCCGCGGCCGCGGTGACCCAGCGGCGCACATGCGAGTGGCCGTTGATGACCGCGCGGGCCGCTTTCGGGAATGCGATCACACGCCCGGGGCGATCGAGGATTTCCAGCCGGCGCGCGATTTGGACTTGCTGGGCCGCATAGCGCTCGAGCGGCATCGTCGCATCGGCTTCGGCGCGCAATTCCTCGCCGATGCCCGCGACCCACTGATCGAAGGCGTCGTACCGGGCGCGACACTCGGCGCACTCTTCCAGATGCGGATGGCGGTCGCCGGAGGTCCAGAGGCGCGCGACATGACGGTCACTCAAGTGGCCGCGCCCGAGGCGTTCAAGAAGTGACACGGCGTCTTCCTTTCTCGTCTTCCGCGTCCGCCGCCCGGCCTTCGTCAGTCAGCAGCGTCCGCAGTTTCCGGATCGCCCGAAAGAGATGGACCCGAACCGTCGATTCGTTGAGCCCCGTCAACGCGCTCACTTCGCGCGACGTGCAGCCTTCCACGTGGCTCAGCACGAATACCGCGCGCTGCCGCGCGGGCAGCTTCGCGAGCGCGGCCGCGATCTGGCGGCGGCGTTCGCGTCCGAGCAGCGCGGCTTCCGGCGACGGATCGCCCGCCGCCACCCGCTCGGTCGCATCCCGTTCGACCGGCACGCCGTCGCCCGCGCTCTGCCGGACGGGACCGCCCATCGGGAGCAGCCAGCGCTCGCGGCGCGTCCGCGCCTTGATCCGGTCCAGGCAGCCGTTGATCAGGATGCGCGTGAACCAGACGTCGAACGGCAGCTCCTCGCGGAACGACGCCAGATGCGAATACGCCTTGACGAAGGCGTCCTGCACCGCTTCATCCGCTTCGGCGGCGTCGCGCAGATAGTGATACGCGATGCGCGTCGCCCGGCGCTGATGCCTGACGACCAGCTCGGCGAACCGCTCGCGCGCCTCCGCGGTCTGGCCGCTCGCCTGGAGCGCCTTGACCGCGGACGCGGTGGCGGAGTCCGCTTCGCGGGCCGCAACGAGCGCCGGAGGAGTGCCTGCCATGAATACGCCACAATTCGCCCGGCGTTTACCGCGCCGGCCTGACGGGCTTTGCTCCTCATTATGGCTCCGAACGGCTACTCCTGGACAGTCGAGACAGGGCCCGATAGCGACGTGCCCGGGAAATAATGGCTGAGCACGGCCGTGGGTGTCTCGCCGGCCTGAAGCCGCGCGAACGCGCCGGCCTGGCAGAGGCCGACCCCATGGCCAAATCCTTTGCCGGAAAACACAAAACCGTCTTTGAGCCGCGCGATCGAAAAGAGGGTGCTGCGGATGCTCTTCACGCCGAACCGGCGACTCATCACGGCGCGGAACACGGCGCCGCGCACGAGCCGTTCGCCGCCGCCGCCCAGCGCGATCTGTTCGGCGCGCCCGGCGCGATCGCGGTCCGCCACGCGAATGGACGTCAGCGGAGCATCGAGTGTCGTTCGCGGATCGGCGTCAAGCGCCGCGGCGATGGCCGCGCCGCTCGCCTGAAAAGTCCAGTCATCATGGCCATGGTCCACGTCGTCGCGATCGTCGACGAGATACGGCACACGCGGGCCGCCCCAGACATCGGCCGCGCTGCTGGTGTGCCCTCCGCAGTCGGCGTGGAACAGCGCTTCGGCTGGTGCGCCGCCGTACGTGAGAATCTCGCCGCGAGTCTCGTCCGCCGCACGCCGCGCCAGAGCGGCCCATCGTGATGTCTGAAGGCGCGCGGGTTCGTACACTTGACATTCGGCCGTGCCGCACACGTCGAAATCGTTGCTGGCGTGCCGCGCGCGCCGCGCCAGAGCGTAGCTGCGGCTGATGATCGCTTGCACTTCGTACATCGATTCGATCGCGCGCGTGTTGCCCGCAGGCGGATCGAACTCCGACAGAATCGTCACCGCGACATAGTCTTCGAGCGGTACGGCGCGCACCACGAGCGACGCCCCTTCGCGCACCTGCACGCGGATCGTCTCGGGCATCGCCGCTCCAACCGCTGCCGGCACGGGCGGCCTCACACGCGGGGCGGGCGCACACGCCGAAAGGAAGATAAGAGCGACGGCGGCGCACGCGAATCGAGGATTGCCTGCTGTCAGTTGCGAGTCTCCAGTTGCCAGTTGTCAGTTGCACGGTCTACGACCCACGGTCCATGGCGCCCCGCACCCCGCGCCCTCCGCGCCGCACGCCGCTCCCCGCACGCCGCTCCCCGCACGCC
>JBOGIZ010000471.1:0-7263 GCA_050747805.1 Vicinamibacterales bacterium
CGGCGGCTGAGCATCATCGATCTCTCGACGGGCGATCAGCCAGTCTCGAACGAAGACGGCACGGTCTGGACGGTGTTCAACGGTGAAATTTACAACTTCGCGGAGGTGCGCGCCGCATTGTCGTCGCTCGGACATCGTTTCCGGACCAGTTCGGACACGGAAGTGATCGTCCATGGGTACGAGGAGTGGGGCGAGCGATGCGTCGAGCGGTTCCGCGGCATGTTCGCCTTCGCCGTCTGGGATCGGCGGCGGCGCCGTCTGATGCTCGCGAGGGATCGCGTGGGCGTCAAGCCGCTGTACTACGCGGAGCTGCCTGGCGGCATCGTCTTCGGTTCGGAAATCAAATCGCTGCTCGAGGATCCCGAGGTCCCCCGCGAGTGGCGGCCGGACGCGGTTGACGCGTACCTCACGCTGCTCTACGTTCCAGCACCCGCGACGATCTACCGCGGGATCCACAAGCTGCCGCCCGCGCACGTGCTGATTGCCGAAAATGAATCGGTGCGGATCGCGCGCTACTGGGACTTGATCTTCACTGGGGAGACGCGGCCGCGCGCCGAGGCGGAGTACCTGGAAGAACTCGACGCCCTGCTGCGCGAGTCGATTGCGCTGCGGCAGATCAGCGATGTCCCGCTTGGCGCATTTCTCTCCGGGGGGATCGATTCAAGCGCGGTCGCCGCCTACATGGTCGACACGAGCAGCCGGCCACCCGTGACGATCTCTGTCAGCTTCGACGAACACCGCTACGACGAAGCCGCGCACGCGAGGCGCGTCGCCGAGCATCTCGGCTGCGAGTTTCACGCGCGCCGGGCGACGCCGGACGTCGCAGGCCTTCTGCCGAAGCTCGCGTGGCACTTCGACGAGCCGTTCGCGGATTCGTCGGCCGTGCCGACGTACTACGTGTCGAAAGCCGCGCGGGAACTCGTCACGGTCGCGCTTTCGGGCGACGGCGGCGACGAACTGTGGGCCGGATACGCCCGCCACGGTGTGGAGCGCCGCGAGCAGCAGGCCCGGACCGCTCTCGGACCGATGGCGCGCGCGACGGGCCGCCTCGCGCACGCGCTGCCGCTCTCGATCAAAGGTGCCCGGGCCCTGCGGCATCTCGCCCTTGACCCCGCCCATGCCTACGCACTTAAGCATGCATACGGCATGTTCGAGCCGGACGCAAAACGCCAGCTGTATTCCGGCGATTTTGCCGCGACGGTCGCAGACGCGGATCCGTTCGCGCAGTTCCGCTATCTGTACGACCGCTGCCGGTCGCCGGAGCCGCTCGACCACGCGCTGTACGTCGATGTGCACACCTACATGGTCGACGACATTTTGACGAAGGTCGACCGCATGAGCATGGCGGTGTCGCTCGAAGCCCGCGATCCGCTGCTGGATCACAAGCTGCTCGAGTTCGCCGCGCGGGTGCCGGTCTCGCTGAAGCTGAAGAACGGACGCAGAAAGTATCTGCTCCGCAAGGTGCTCGAGCCGCGGATTCCACGCGAGATCATCGATCGTGGCAAGCAGGGCTTTGACGCGCCGATTGGCGAATGGCTCCGCGGGCCGTTGGCGCCGATGGCGGACGCGCTGCTCGGGGACGGGCGGCTGCGCGATCGCGGCATTTTCAACGCGCGGGAAGTGGCGCGCCTGTGGGCCGAGCACCGAGAGGCGCGAGCGGATCACCGACACCGGCTCTGGCAGCTCATCATGCTCGAGCTCTGGTTCCGGCAGTTCATCGACCGCCCGGCCGTCGCGGAGCCCGACTACGCGGAGGCGGTCTGATGTGCGGCATTGCCGGAGTCGTCGCGTCCGATGGACTGCATCCAGACGATGCCGTGCGGGCGCTCGCGATGCGCGACGTCATGGCGCATCGCGGCCCTGACGATGCGGGCGTGCGCGCCGACGAATGGGCCGCCCTCGTGCATCGCCGTCTGAGCATCGTCGATCTGAAATCCGGCCATCAGCCGCTCGGCAACGAAGACGGCAGTGTCTGGGTCACGTTCAACGGCGAGATCTACAACCACGCCGATCTTCGTCCCACGCTGGAAGCGGCCGGCCACCACTACCGCACGCGCTCCGACACGGAGACGATCGTCCACGCGTACGAACAGTGGGGCGACGCCTGCGTCGGGCGGTTCCGCGGCATGTTCGCGCTGGCAGTATGGGATGCGAACCGCCGTCGGCTGTTGCTCGCACGCGACCGGCTCGGGATCAAGCCGCTCTACTGGACCATCGCGGGCGGCCGGCTGCTGTTCGGATCGGAGATCAAGGCCATTCTCGAAAGCGGGCTCGTGACTCCCGAGGCGAACACCGCGGCGATCCCCGAACTGCTCGGCGCGCGCTACATCTCGGGCACCGAGACGCTCTATAAGGGCATTCATCGTCTACTACCCGGCCACTGTCTCGTCTATCAGTACGGCGAGGCGACGACGAGACAGTGGTGGGACGTGCCGGTCGGAAAAGAGGCGCCCGAGATCCAGCGGCTCAGCGACGATCAGGCCGTCGCGGAATTCCGTGTTCGCCTCGAAGACGCCGTACGGACCCGTCTGATGTCCGACGTGCCCCTCGGGATGTTCCTTTCCGGAGGGCTTGACAGCAGTGCGATCGCCGCGCTCATGGCTGGGATGATCGATCGGCCGCTGCAGACGTTCTCCGTCGCCTTCCGGCAGCGGGCGTTCAGCGAACTCGACTACGCGCGCGAGGTCGCTCGGGCAATCAAGGCGGACGCGCACGAGATCGTGATCGACGAGGCGGACTTTTTTGGCGCCCTGCCCCGGCTCGTCTGGCACGAGGACGAACCGATCGCGCATCCATCCAGCGTGCCGCTCTACTTCGTGTCGCGCCTCGCGAGCGACCGCGTGAAGGTGGTGCTCACGGGCGAAGGCAGCGATGAACTGCTCGCCGGCTACGGCAAGTATCCACGCGCGCTCGCGAACTGGCGCGCCGGAGCGATGTGGGGGCTCGCGCCGGATCTGGTCCGGCAATTCGTCAGCGATCGCGTCGCGCCGCGTCTGCCGGGCCGCCTCGGACGCTATGCGCGGCGGTCGTTTCTTGCCATGCCGCGAACGCCGGAGGCGATGTTCTTCGACAATTTCGCCGGCGTCGGGCTCGAGCGTCAGCGGACGCTGCTCGATCCCCGCCTGGTACCGTCGGCCACGCCCGCCGCGTACGCGTCGTCGCGCGCCTACTTTGATCGGCCGAACGGGCACAGCACGACTCTGGACCGATGGCTCTACGCCGACCTGAAGACGTATCTCGTCGAACTGCTGATGAAACAGGACCAGATGAGCATGGCGGCCTCGATCGAAAGCCGCGTGCCGTTTCTCGATCATCCGCTCGTCGAATTCGCCGCCGCGCTGCCGCCGCGGATGAAGCTGCGCGGCCTGACGACCAAGTGGATCCTGCGCGAGGCAGTCAGAACCCTTCTGCCCTCGTCGATTCTCACCCGCCGCAAGATGGGGTTCCCCGTCCCGTTCGGACTGTGGATGCGAGGCAGCGGCGCCGATGTGGCGCGCGACGTGCTGCTCGACGAGCGCGCGCGCCAGCGTGGCATCACCGATGCCGGCGCGGTCGCGCACCTGATTGACGCGCACGCGGCCGGCGCGACAAACGGCGCCGACGCCATCT
Organism: Vicinamibacterales bacterium; assembly: GCA_050747805.1. Classification (GTDB taxonomy): domain Bacteria; phylum Acidobacteriota; class Vicinamibacteria; order Vicinamibacterales; family 2-12-FULL-66-21; genus JAICSD01. Next base: position 3,610 of record JBOGIZ010000471.1, read on the forward strand.
GGGCCCTGATGAATCTCGAGTTGTGGTTCCGCACGTTTATCGACCGCCGTGGGGTTCAGACGTTGTCGGCTCCCACGGGAGTGTCCGGAGAGGCGCCCTCCAGGGCTATCGCATGAACGTACGAGGTACACGATGAACGTTTCGGTATTCGGACTGGGATACGTCGGCAGCGTGTCGGCCGCATCGTTCGCCGCCGATGGTCATACGGTCGTCGGCGTCGACGTGAATCCGGCGAAGGTCGCAAGTCTGAACGAAGGCCGCAGTCCAATCGTCGAAAAAGGGCTCGGCGATCTGATTCGCGAGAACGCCGCGAACGGGCGCCTGCGCGCCACCACGCGCACGAGTGACGCCGTCGGCAGCACGGATCTCTCGCTCATCTGCGTCGGCACGCCGAGCCGCCGCAACGGCAGTCTCGATCTGACCTACCTCGAACGCGTGGCCGAGCAGATTGGCGAGGCCCTGAAAGACAAAGACAGCTACCACGTCGTCGTCGTGCGCAGTACGGATCTGCCAGGCACGACGCACGAAGTCGTGATTCCCGCCCTGGAGCGGACGTCCGGCAAGAAGTACGGCACCGGCTTCGGCGTCACCGTGAACCCCGAGTTCCTGCGCGAAGGGACCGCGATTCACGACTTCCGCCATCCGCCGCTCACGCTCGTGGGCCACAACTATCGCTCCGACGCGGCGCCGACCGAAGCGATCTACGCGCACGTCGACGCGCCTTTGATCACGACGACCATTCGCACCGCGGAAATGATCAAGTACACCAGCAACACCTGGCACGCGCTGAAGGTCACGTTCGCCAACGAAATTGGGAATCTTTGCCGGCGGCTGAAGATCGACAGCCATGACGTGATGGACATCTTCTGTCGCGACGAGAAGCTGAACCTTTCGTCGTACTACCTCAAGCCGGGATTCGCGTTCGGGGGCTCATGTCTGCCAAAGGACGTGCGGGCGCTGCAGTACCGGGCAAAGCAAGTCGACCTCGACATGCCGGTGATTCAGGCAATCCTCGGGAGTAATCACCTGCAGATCCAGCACGCGATCGATGAGATCGTCGAAACGGGGCGAAAGCGCATTGGCCTGCTCGGCTTCAGCTTCAAGGCGGGCACCGATGATCTGCGTGAAAGTCCGATGGTGCTGCTGGCGGAAGCGCTGCTCGGCAAAGGCTACCAGCTCCGCATCTACGACAAGAACGTCTCGCTCGCACGGCTCGTCGGCGCGAACAAGGAGTACATCAACACGCAGATTCCACATCTGTCATCGCTGCTGTGCGAGCGGCTGGACGAAATCATCGACTCATCCGACGTGATCGTCGTGGGCAACGCCGCGGCGGAATTTTCAGAGGCCCTCACGCGCACGCGCGCCGATCAGATCGTGCTGGACCTTGTCCGGGTCAAGACCCCGCGCGAACAGATTCGGGCCCAATACCGGGGCATCTGCTGGTGAGTCCCTATCCGCTGATGTACCACGACATCGTCGCGGAGGGCCGGGACGATGCGAGTGGCTTTGCGGGCGCGGCGGCCGGACGGTACAAACTCACCCTGGAGCAGTTCGACGATCATCTCCGCGCGATCGCGCAGAGCGTCGAGACACCGCCTTCTCTGACGTTCGATGATGGCGGGGCGAGCGCGATGTGTGTCGCCGACAAGCTGGAACGCGCCGGCTGGCGCGGCTTGTTCTTTGTGACGACCGCGTACATCGGCCGCGTGGGTTTTCTCACTCGGCGGCAGCTGCTCGATTTGCGGCATCGCGGACACACGATCGGGAGCCACTCGTGGAGCCATCCAGCCGGGATGTCGCGCCTGTCCAGCGCAGAACTTGGGGTCGAGTGGCAGCGAAGTGTCGACGAATTGGCCGCCACGCTCGGCGAAGGAATTCTGACCGCATCGGTGCCCGGCGGCTCGTATTCGCGGCGGGTCGGCGACACAGTCGCCGCCGCAGGCGTCCGCGTCCTGTTTACGTCGCGGCCGACCGGCCGCCACGTTCGCCACGGGACGCTGACCGTCGTCGGCCGGTACGCGGTTCGTCGCGGCACGGGCGCCCACCGCGCGGCCGCTGTCGCGGCCGGATCTGTGCTTCCACGGATTGGTCAGCTCGTGTGGTGGGATGCGAAGACCGCCGTCAAATCTATCGCTGCTTCGCTCGGGGTTCGGTCGGGCCGCATCCCTCCGCCGCAGGGACGCTCTGCGCCCGCGTGATGGCCTGCACATCGGCGCCGAGGCTTCGTCCGTCGGACGCCGGTCTGAAGAGACGGCTCGTCGGCGCCAGCTGCGATGTGCCGTTTTCGAATCCCACCTCATGCCAACCGTGAAGGACAGTCGTGCCACGTGGATATCGCGACGCGAGGACCGCATCCGACACGGCCTGACTGCCGCCGGCGGAGGTATTCACGATGACGTTCTGATCGTACGAGTATGGTGAAAAGTTGCGTTGGAGCGTTTTCGTCCCTTCATCGGACCCCGCTCCGATTCCGTAGTTCAGCCGCTCCACGATGTTGAACTTGAACGTCAATCCAGGATTCAGATCCGACGTGCCGTTGTCGTCGAGAATGCCGCCCGGATTGCTCCGCGATGTAACGTGCGTCACCGACACGTCGGACGTGCCATTGAGGATGCGCAGCAGTTTGCCGGGACCTCCCCACGCCGGACCAATATCTTCGAACAGCACGTTGTCGATGCGAATGTGATTCGCCGGCTTTGGCAGGGGCAGCCCCTTGCGCCCCGTCTCGGCCGCGTTGATTGCGAGGCCACTGGCCGCGCCGCGGACGATGTTGTCGCGGAAGGTCACGTATTCGGTGACGCAGCCCGTGCAGCCTCCATCCTGGTTCACGGACTTGAGCAGGATTGCGGTGCCGTCCTGCCCCGACGCCCACACGTGCTCGAACGTGTTGCCCTCGACGAGCACGCGGCGCGCATCCTTCAGCTCGAACGCGTTCTTGACGGGGATGTGCACGCTGCGCCAGGTCAGGCGCTTCGTGCTGAGATTGCCGCGAATTTCGATATCGCTCGGCACGAGATTGGGGATCGCGGGATCGGAGCCGCCGAAGATGATGTTCTCGCTCGCAGCCTCCAGATAGTTGTTCACGATCTTGAACGGCCCTGGCCCGTTCCATCCGGCGATCGCCTGCGAGTCGCCGTTCGCGTCGTGGAAGTCGGCCACGTACGAATCGATCACGGCGAGACGCACGCCGTTCATCAGGACGCCGCGCCTGAAGTTGCCGTTGTCGTTTCCGTGGACGTACGCGCGATCGATGACGATGTCAGACGGCTCCGTGTCTGCCGTGGTATCGCGGCCAAAGCCGAGCTCCACCAGATTGACGAGCTGCGTGACGCCGTCGCCAGGAGCGATATCGAGGCCGAGCAGCCAGTAGCCGTGCGCGCCGGCTTCGGCTCGAATCGCCGGCGCATTGCCGCCGGAGGCGCGGATTCGCGGCATGATGGCGGCGTCGGCGGGTGCGACGCGGACGCCAGCCTGGCGCCGGCCGTCCGAATCGAAGGAGGAGTCGGCCGATCGAATGACGACCCATTGTCCCCGCGGAATCGGCCGTTTCCGGAGCACGAAGCTTTCGCCCGACGGCGGCCGGTAAGTCTGTCACGGCGTGAGCACGATCGTGTCGCCCGCCGCCGCGCGATCGAGCGCGTTCTGCAACGC
>JBOGIZ010000472.1:0-12064 GCA_050747805.1 Vicinamibacterales bacterium
GCTCAAGCACGCGCATGTCGCTCATCATGCGTCCCTGTGCGGTAAGCATTGCAGCGTAGCAGCCCGTGCCGCGCGTCAGCGCGGCAACGTCGTTGGTCAGCAGCCCCTGCAGATAATCGCGCCGATCCGCGCCGGTAAGCCGCAGGCGGCCTGCGTCCGAACGCTCGATACAGGCCGTGCCACGGCGAAGCGCGTCATAACCGGTGCGATCGATTCCGCTGCTATCCTGTGACAATGCGATTTCATTGTACCGCCCTGGCCGTTGGGGTCTGGCTCACGGCCGCGGCGGCTTCGGCGCAGACCGCACCTGTGGCGGCTCCCGCGGCGCCGTCGCCTGGGACCGGCGAGGCCGAGTTCAGCGTTTACGTCCGCGGCGTTCAGCTCGGACGCGAGCACGATAATCTCTCGCGCAACGCTTCCGGGTGGATCATCACATCCAGCGGATCGCTCGGCGCACCTATCGACCTCACGATCAGCCGCTTCGAGATGACGTATGCGCCCGACTGGCAGCCGCTCGAGCTGAAGCTTGAGGGCAACACCCGCACGTCGGTGATCGGCCTGTCGACGTCCTTTACCCTCACCACGGCCATCAACGAAGTTTCGCAGAACAACACGACGGCCTCGAAAGAAGATCAGATCAGCCCCGGCACGATCGTGCTTCCGAATAATGCATTTGCCGGCTACGAGGCGCTGGCAGCGCGGCTCTCCCAGGCGAAAGCCGGCGACGAGCTGCCCGTGTACGTCGCGCCGCAGGCGCAGATCAAGCTGAAGGTGAAAGGCGTTACGAACGCGCTGCTCACCGGCCCGTCGGGTTCGCTCAACACGCGCCGCTACGACGTCACGTTCGAGAACCAGTCGAAGCCCGCGGACGGCACGGTCACGATCGACGATCATCTGCGCCTCGTCCGGTTCGAGCTGCCGAGCGCAGGGCTGCTCGTCGTGCGAGACGATGCGGCGAGCGTGTCGATGCGATCCGAACTGGCGCGCAACCCGATCGACACAAACGTCTCGATTCCTGCGAACGGGTTTCAGCTCGCCGCGACGCTGACGCCGCCGCCGGACATCGAGGGCCGCCTGAAGTATCCAGCGGTGATTCTCGTGGACGGCACGTCGGGCCGCGATCGCGACGACGTGATCGACGGAACGCCGGTGTTCGCCGAACTGGCCGGCGCGCTCGCCGCGAGCGGCGATGTCGTGCTGCGGTACGATCCGCGCGGCACGGGCCAGAGCGGCGGCCGCATCGAGACCGTCACCCTCGCCGACTACGCAGACGATCTCTCCGCTGCGGTGAAATGGATCGCCCGGCAGAGCGACGTCGATCACCACCGCATCATCGTCTGCGGCGACGGTCCCGATGGGGCGGCGGTGGCCCTGATCGCCGCGTCGCACGACGGAGCGATCGAGGCTGTCATCAGCATCGACGGATCCGCGGTGAAAGGCACGAATCTCATGTTCGAACGGCAGCAGCGCCTGCTCGCGGGCATGAAGCTGTCGGACGCGGAGCGGCAATCGCGCGTCGCGATGCAGCGCACGATCGATGACGCGGTGCTGACCGGACATGGCTGGGAGGGCGTGGCCGATCGCGTCCGCAAGCAGGCCGATACGCCGATGTTCAAGAGCCAGCTCGAGTTCGACCCCGCCGAAGTACTGCCGAAAGTGCGGCAGCCGCTCCTGATCATCGCTGCCGACAAGGACCCGGACATTCCCCCGGCATACGCGGATCGGCTCGCGGAACTGGCCAAACGACGCAAGAAAGTGCCGACGGCGGAAGTCGTGCATCTGCCTGGTGTCACTCAGGCGCTTGTTGCCGCCCCGGACACCAAGATCAGCCCGAAGGTGGCAGAGGCGATCGCCGATTGGATCAAGAAGCTGTAAACTGGCGCCGCTTATGAAAATTGGAGTCCCTCGCGAAACGTTTCAGGGCGAAACGCGCGTCGCGCTGATCCCGGCCACCGTCGCCGCGCTCAAGAAAGCGGGGCTCGAGATCGTGGTCGAACTCGACGCCGGTGCCGCTGCCGGATTTCCGTCAGCGGCATACGAGCAGGCCGGCGCGGCGCTCGCGACACGCGACCTCGTGTTCTCGACGGCCGACATCGTGCTGCAGGTGCGCTCGGTGCCTGCCGAAGCCGCGAGGCTCAGACGAGGGCAGGTCGTCATCGGTTTCGCCGATCCGCTCGGCGCGCCGGAAGGGCTTCGCGCGTTCGCGCAGGCTGGAGCGACCGCCTTTTCGATGGAGCTGATGCCGCGCATCACCCGCGCGCAGAGCATGGACGCGCTGTCGTCGATGGCGACGATCGCCGGCTACAAGGGCGTCCTGCTGGCGGCGAACCATCTGCCGCGCATGTTCCCGATGCTGATGACGGCCGCGGGCACGCTGACTGCCGCGCGTGTCTTCATCGTCGGCGCCGGCGTCGCGGGCCTGCAGGCGATCGCCACGTCACGGCGGCTCGGTGCGAGAGTCGAGGCGTACGACGTGCGGCCCGCCGTGAAGGAACAGGTGCAGAGCCTTGGCGCCCGTTTCGTCGAAATGGCGCTCGAGACCGGCGACGCGGAAGACAAAGGCGGCTACGCGAAGGCGCAGGATGAATCGTTCTATCGCCGGCAGCGCGAGATGATGATCAAGGTCGTCGCCGGGAGTGATGTCGTGATGACGACGGCGCTCATTCCCGGCAAGAAGGCGCCGGTGCTCGTCACGAAGGAAATGGTCGACGGCATGGCGCCTGGATCGGTCGTGGTGGATCTCGCCGCGGAGCGCGGCGGCAATTGCGAGCTGACGCGTCCGGACGAAGTGGTCGTCTACAAGGGCGTCACGATTCTCGGTCCGTCGAATCCGCCAGCGCTCGTGCCATATCACGCGAGCCAGATGTATTCAAAGAACATCCAGACATTCCTGAATCATCTGCTCGGCAAGGACGGCGCGAAAAAGCCGGCGCTCGAGCTCGACCTTTCGGACGAGATCACGCGCGAAACCCTGCTGACCAAAGACGGCGAGATCGTCCACGCGCGGGCCAAGCTGACCGGAGCCGTCGCATAAGATCGCAGAAGATCGCCGGAGTTCAGGAGTTCGGGAGACCAGGAGGTCTTCTAAACAGTTACTCCCGATCTCCTGCCCTCTTGCTAACCCCTTGCTAGACTTGGACTCGACGATGTGGATGCTGAAAACGGCCGACGAGGCCGATCCGCCGTTCACGTTCAGAATTCTTCCCGGAAGCGTCAAGACCGCCGGTCGCGCGCCGCGCGCCGACTTCATCGTCGACGCGCCCCTCGTCTCGCGCGTCCATTGCCGATTCACCGCCGGAACCGACCAGCTCGAAGTCAAGGACCTCGAAAGCACGAACGGCACATTCGTCAACGGTCAGCGGGTCCCGAAAGCGCTGCTGAAAAATGGCGACCGCGTCGGGGTGGGACGGGTGGAGCTGATCGTGCAATTGGTGGATTCGTGAATTGGTGAATTGGTGAATTGAATTCACTAACTCAATTCACCAACTCACCAATTCACCAACTCACCAATTTCCCCCGAGGAACGGATTGGTCCTGCGTTCCTTCCCGATTGTCGTCTGCTCCCCATGGCCCGACCACACGATGGTGTCGTCGGGAAAGCGAAACAGGACGTTGCGGATGGAGCCCAGCAGCGTGTCGGTATCGCCGCCCGGCAGGTCCGTGCGGCCGATCGATCCCGCAAACAGCGTATCTCCGACGAAGAGCGTCGCCGCTTTCGCTCCCGTCCCGGTGACCGCGAGGCACACGCCGCCTGGGCAGTGTCCGGGTGTGTGCAGCACCGTTATTTCGTAGCGGCCAAAACGGAGACGCTGCCCTTCTTCATAGAAGAAGTCGATCGGCGGCTGCGGCTCGACATCAATGCCGAACATCTCTCCCTGATGGTCCACCCCCTCGTATAGAAACAGGTCGTCGCGATGCAGTCCGATGGGCGCCTGCAGGACCCGTTTCGCTCGTGCGACACCGGTGATGTGGTCGAGATGCGCATGCGTAAGGAGGATGTACTTGATCGAGAGGTGGTGGCGCTCGACGGCGGCCAGCAGGTCGTCGACTTCGTCGCCGGGATCGATGACGACGCCTTCACGCGAGTCCTCACAGCCGAGCACGAATCCATTCTTGAAGAATGGCGGCGAGGCATGACGCTCCAGAATCATTCCCTCAGCCTACCAAGATGACCCATTCTGCCGCTATCGGTCGCCCGTCGATCGGACCGCCCGAGGTGAACGCAGCGAACGGACCACGCGATCGGAGGCGAGCCGTGCGGAGCCGGCGAGCCTTTTTGCCGCCATTCTGCGCCTTCCGGAGTATGCAACTGACCTTCACGGATCGCACCGTTCGGGTCCATACCAGCGTCCTGGCCGGCGCCGAGAAGCGGCTGCTCGTGCGGATCGCGCGGACGCTTCCTGGCTGGCTGACCTCGGATCACCTGACCGCGCTGGGGGCGGTCGCGATGATTGGCGTCGGCGCCGCGTTCTGGGCCGGCGGCGCGGCGCTGCTCGCCGTCGCGCCGTTGCTCGTGCTCAATTGGTTCGGCGACAGCCTCGACGGCACACTGGCCCGGGTTCGTCAGTGCGAGCGGCCGCGCTATGGCTATTACGTGGATCACGTCCTCGATGCGGTGGGCGTTGGGGCCCTCGTCGCCGGCATGATTCTGGGCGGCCACGCGACACCGGTTCCGGCGCTTCTCTTTCTGTCGGCCTATTACCTGCTGCTCACCGACGTCGCGCTCGCGACGCACGCGCGCGGGACGTTCCGGCTCTCGTTCTGGAACATCGGGCCGACGGAGCTGCGCATCGTGCTGGCGGCCGGCGCACTGCAGCTGATGCGTTCGGAAACCGTCACGGTTGCGGGACGCGCGATTCTGCTTTTCAACGCCGGCTGCGGCATCGGCGCGTTCGGTCTGATCCTGACCTTCTTCGTCTCGGCGATCAGAAACGGGCTTGCGTTGTACCGCGAGGAGCGCGTCCCGCCTGCCGCACCCCACCCTCCGCACCCCGCACCCCGCTGACATATGATCGCTCGATGGCGATTCTCGCGGCGGTGGACGACTTTCTCTTTCGCTCGAAAATCCGCGCGACGGCGAAACAGCTCGGAATCGAGATCGTCTTCGCCGCGACCGCCGACGAGGTGATCGCGAAGACGAAGGATCTCAAGCCTGGCCTGCTGATTCTCGATCTGAACAGCGCGAAAATCAGGCCGGTCGAGACCATTGCGGCGCTCAAGACGGACCCCGCCACGGCCTCGGTCCGCACGCTCGGGTTCGTCTCGCACGTCGACAGCGCGACGATCGCCGCCGCGCGGCGCGCCGGCGCGGACGAGGTTCTCGCGCGTTCGCAGTTCGCGGGCGATCTCCCAGGGATTCTGCAGGCCGCCGACGCCGGCGGCTCCCGGCCGTGATCCTGATCGACGACATCCGCGGCGCCGCCGCCCGCATCGCGCCGCATATCCTGCGCCCTCCCGTCCGCCGTTCCGAATGGCTCTCGCGCGCGCGCGGTGCGGTGTTGTTCAAAGTCGAGACGGTCCAGCCGACGAGCTCGTACAAGATACGCGGTGCGTTCAACGCCGTCCTGCGATTGCGCGAGGCCTCGCGTGATGGCGCGGCGGTATCGCGGCTCGTCACGGCGTCGGCAGGCAATCACGGACGAGCCCTCGCCTTCGCCGCGCAGACGCTCGGTTTTCCGCTGACCGTGTTCATCGCGGCGAACGCGCCTGCAGCGAAGATCGATCCCATCCGCGCCGCGGGCGCCGACGTTCGCGCCTGCCGCGACTACGACGAGGCCGAGCGCGAAGCGAAGTTGTTTGCGAAGGCGAGCGGCGGCGTCTTCATCTCGCCGTACTCACATCCCGACGTCATCGCCGGCGCCGGCACCATTGGTCTGGAGCTCGTCGACGACATCCCGGAGCTCGCGGCCGTTGTCGTTCCCGTCGGCGGTGGAGGTCTCATCAGCGGCATCGGACTCGCTGTGAAGGCGCTGTCGCCGTCGACGCGGGTCGTCGGTGTGGAAGTGGCGGCGTCGTGTCCGTTCACGAAGAGCCTCGCGGCAGGACGCCTCGTCACGATTGATGTTCAGCCGTCGCTGGCCGATGGTCTGACCGGCAATCTCGATCCCGACACGATCACCTTCGACATCGTCCGCACCGTCGTCGACGAGGTCGTTGTCGTGGACGAGACCGATCTCAGACGGGCGCTGGCGGGAATGGTGGCGCGCGAACATCTGCTGCTCGAAGGCGCGGCCGCCGCCGGACCCGCGGCGCTCGTCAGCGGCAAAGTGAACGCAAGTGGAACGATCGCGGTCGTGCTGACCGGCGCGAATATCGATCCGGCGAAGCTGATGGACGTGCTGAAGCAAGCCTGATATTCAGCCTTCGGCATTCAGCATTCAGCATTCAGCATTCAGCATTGACAAGACTCACCGTGTAAGCCACCACCACACAAAGCCAGCCGCGGCGGCCGCGGTGAGCAGGGCGCCCGTGAGCAGCCCGGCGGCGGTCCGGTCGGGCGAATCGTCGATCGGCAGGAGCGCCGAGGGTTCGGCGGCATCACCCGAACGGACGTCGAGCATCGCCGCGACGCTGCGCAGCTCGGCGGCGAAGGCTGCCGCGCTCTGCTGCCGCTGTTCGAGATCCCGCGTCAGCGCACGGCCCAGCGTGACGTCGAGTTCGGGCGGCGCCGCGGGACTCACTTCTGACGGCGACGCAAAGCGCCCCTGGATCACGTTGACGATCGTCTCGGCCGGCGTTCCAGCCGCGAACGGATTCGTGCCCGTGATCATCTCGTAGGCCAGCGTGCCCATCGTAAACACATCGGTCCGCGCGTCCACGGCGCCGCCGATCGCCTGCTCCGGCGACAGGTACGCGACGATCGTCGGCGCGTAGACCGGCAGCGTGTCGGGATGCCGCGCGGCTCCGGCCCTGACCACGCCGCCGCGGGTCCAGGGTGCCATGCCGAAATCCAGGACCTTCGCGCTGCCTTTATCGGTCACGAAGATCGTGCCGGGACGCAGGTCTCCGTGCAGAATTCCGTGCGCATGCGCATCGGCGACCCCGTCGGCGATCTGAATCGCGAGGTCGAGCGCGCGGCGCGGATTCATCGCGGTGCCGCGCATTTCGTCGGCAAGCGGACGGCCGGCGGCAAATTCATATGCGAGATACGCGCGGCCGTCGGCTTCGCCGACGTCGAACAGCGTCGCGATATTCGGATGGGACAGCACGGAGGCCGCCTGCGCGTCCGACATCAGACGCTCGAGGCGCTCGCGATCCTCGACAATCGGCGGAGCCACGACTTTCAGGGCGACCGTGCGGCCCACTTTCGTGTCGCGCGCGCGGAACACCTCGCCGACGCCGCCGTCGCCAATCTTTTCGAGCAGGTTGTAATGCGCGATGGTCTGCATCAGCTCTTTCGGGGCGGACGCGACGGCCGGATTTCGATGCGGCTCGGCAGGCTCCGCGGGTCGTGCGAAATCACGTCGGCGACGACCCGCGCGACGTCGGCGGGATCGAGCTTCCAGTCGGCTTCGCCGCCGAGTCGATCGTCGCCGAACCCGGTTGACACCGAACCCGGCAGCACGTAGCTGACGCGGATGTTGTCGTACCGGACTTCCTGCATCAGCGCCTCGCTGAAGGCGTTTAGCGCGGCCTTCGACGCGCAGTAAGCGCCCGCGCGAGCGAACGGGTTCTTGCCCGCGAGGCTGCTGATGTTGACGATGCAGCCGCCGCCGCGGCGCTTCATCGCCGGAATCACGGCGCGGCAGCAGTGGAACACGCCGGTGAGATTGGTCTCGATCACCGTGTGCCAGTCGTCGTCGCTCATGTCGGCGACGCTTGCGAACAATCCGACGCCTGCGTTGTTCACCAGCACGTCGACGCCGCCGAACCGTGCGGCGCTCTCGGATACGAGACGCGCGGCGTCGGCCGAACGGCGCACGTCCGCACGGACCGCGTGCGCGCGGACGCCGGCGTCAAGGGATCGAAGCGCGCTCTGGAGCGTGTTCTCGTCTCTTGCGCTGATCACGACCTGCATGCCGCGATCGAGCAGCGCACGCGCGATCCCGAGTCCGATCCCCTTTGAGCCGCCCGTCACTATCGCGACCATCAGACGTTAGATTAGACCACGACTCCCGGCGCGGCGCCCATGGCGAGGCGTGCAATACAATGATTGACCCGAGATGACTTGGATCGCGATCGTCGGCGCCGGCGCGCTCGGCGGCGAAACAGCCGCCGCGATCGCCCGGCGCGGCCGGTTTGATGCGGTGCGCCTGATCGATCCGGCGGGACGGATCGCCGAGGGAAAGGCGCTCGACCTCATGCAGTCTGCGCCGGTCGAGCAGTTCAGCCTCCGTGTAACGGCCGCCGCCGATGCCGCCGCCGCCGCCGGGGCGGACGTGATCGCCTTCGCCGACGCCGCCGGGGGCGGCGAAATCTCAGGCGAGACCGGACTGGCGCTCGTGCGGCAGATTTGCCGGATTGAAGACAAGGCGCCGCTTCTCTTTTGCGGAGGATCGCAGCTCGAACTGATGCGGCGAACGGTCGGCGAGCTTCACGTCGCGCGCAGCCGCGTCGTCGGCTCCGCCGCGCTGGCGCTCGAATCCGCCGTGCGCGCGATTGTCGCCGCGCTGCTGGACGGCAGCCCGAAAGACGTCTCGGTCGGGATTGCCGGCGTGCCGCCGCGCAACGTCGTCATCGGATGGGAGGCGGCCACGGCATTCAGCCAGCCCGTCTCGCGGGTGCTTCCGGCACACGAACTCGCATCGCTGTCGGCGCGACTGCCCGCGCTGTGGCCGCCTGCGCCGTACACGCTCGCCAGCGCGGCCTCGCGGATCGCCGATGCGCTCGCGCACGGCTCGCGGCGCCGTCTCACCTGTTTCACCGCGATCGACAGCCGTGGCACGGTCGCGGCGGTCCCCGTGGAGCTCAGACGCGGCGGCATCAAGGCCACCCTCGAGCCGGCCTTGAGCCGGCACGAGCGCACCCTCTTCGAAAACGGGTTCGCCAGCTCGTGAGCACACCGGTCAGCCGATTTCCGTCAGCCGATTTCCGTCTTGACGGCGCGCCCGCGCGGGCGTAGCGTGCGACGCGGGAGGTGTCGCATGCGAAGAAGCACCATCAGGCTTCTTTTCGGAATGCTGATTTGTGTGTCCTTCGCGGCTCCTGTTGCCGGACAGGAGCAGCGCGGTTCAATTGAAGGAACCGTCAAGGATTCTTCCGGCGCTGTCCTTCCAGGTGTCACTGTCGAAGCGCGAAGCCCCGCCATGGTCGGCGTGCAGACGGCCGTCACCGACTCCACGGGAGCGTACCGCTTTCCGTCGCTGCCGCCGGGCCGCTATGACGTCACGGCGTCGCTGCAAGGGTTCAGTTCCGCCAAGACGTCAGGGGTGCAGCTCGACCTCGGACAGGTGTTGAAAATCGATCTGGCTCTCAGCGTGGGCGGCGTCGCCGAGAGCGTTCAAGTCAAGGCGGAAACGCCGATCATCGACGTGAAACAGAACGCCGCGGGCGCTGACGTCCAAAGCGCCATCATCGACCGGATCCCCAAGGCGCGCGATTTCACCGCACTGGCCACATCCGCGCCGGGCATCGACAACGAATCCCAACGCAACTACGGCATCCAGATCGACGGCGCCAGCGGCGCCGACAACCGTTACATCGTGGACGGCGTCGATACGACCAATCTCAGCCAGGGCACGTCGGGCAAAGTCGTGCGGCCGGACTTCATCCAGGAAGTGCAGGTCAAGGCGAGCGGCTACAACGCCGAGTACCGCGCGGCCATCGGCGGCGTCATCAGTGCCATCACGAAATCGGGCAGCAACGCCTGGCACGGCAGCGCCGGCGGCTACTACTCATCGGACGCGTTCCTCGGGGCGGTACGGCCGACGCTGCAGCTCGACCCGTCGAACCAGAAAATTGCGGAATACGTGAACGCGCCACAGGACAAGTTCACGAACCGCGAGGGAGTGGCCGATCTCGGCGGACCCGTGCTCCGCAACCGCGTCTGGTTCTACGCCGCGTACGACCCGCAGGCGACGAACACGAAGAGGACGGTGACGTTCAACAGCAACAAACAGACCGAGACCTTCAGCTCGGAACCCATCGATCAGAACGTCAACTACAACGTGACGAGCCAACTGATGAAGGATCTCCGCCTGCGATTTGCGGCGTCGAACGAGCGCGTCAAAGGCGGCCTGGGGCTTCCGAACATCCAGACCAACGGCACCAGTACGAGCAATCCGGCGCTCTATCCAAGCCCGACCAGGAACGACTCGTTCAACGACACGTACTCGAGCGTGTTCGACTGGGTTCCCGAATCGCACACGTACGCGAACCTCACGCTCACCGCGCATCGGTACGGCTCGCACGACGTCGGCACGTTCAGCGATCTCCTTCGCCATACCTTCAGCGGATCGAACTTCCAGTTCCCCGACATTCCGTCGAACCTGCAGGAGGTCAGCGGCTACGCCGACGCGCCCTCCAGCAACCAGCAAGTGCGCGACAATTTCGGCAGCTACAATTTCAACGCCGACGTGACGCGGTACCAGAACTGGCATGGATCGCACACGATCAAGGGCGGGCTCCAGTTCGAACGGCAGACCAACAGCGTGCTGTCGGGGGCGCAGGCGCCCACAGTGGCGTTGTCATGGGACGCCAGCTATTCGACCGTCGACGGGCGCGTCGTCCGCGGTCAGTACGGCTATTACACGGTGTCCCGGATTTACACGCAAGGCGACGTGCATGCCGACATCATGGGCCTCTTCGCGCAGGATCAATGGACCCTCAACAACCGGCTCACGCTCAATCTGGGGCTCCGCGGCGAAAACGAAGACGTCCCGTCGTACCGGCCGGAGAATCCCGGCATCCACTTCGGCTTCGGAGACAAGATTTCGCCGCGCGTGGGCTTCGCGTGGGACGTCAAGGGCGACAGCCAGTGGAAGGTGTACGGGGACTACGGCGTGTTCTACGACATCCTGAAGCTGACGATTGGCCGCGTGATGACCGGCGCCGATCGCTGGGTCAGCTATTACTACACCCTCGATACGCCCGACTGGCCGTCGATCAGCTGCGACGGGACTCCGGGAACGGGCTGCCCCGGCACGTTCATCGCGTCGTTCGACAATCGTTCGGTCGCGAACGTGCCGTCGCACAACCTCGTCGATCCGAATCTGAAGCCGACGCAGACGCGTGAGTTCACGCTTGGCGTCGATCACGAACTCACGAAGACGATGTCCGTCGGGACGCGGTTCGTCTACAAGTGGGCGCCGTGGGTGATCGAGTCGGTCTGCCAGTTCGTGCCGACCGGCGAGGACTGCGGCATCAACAATCCCGGACACGGCACGATCGGTAAGTATCCGTTTGGAACCGATTTCCCGGCACAGCCGCTCCCCGTCCGCGACTACGACGGTCTCGAGTTCCGGCTGCAGAAGCGATACGCGAATCGCTGGTCGATGGACGCCAGTTATCTGCTCAGCAGACTCTGGGGAAACTGGTCCGGCGTCGCAAGCTCTGATGAAGCGGTCCATTGCCTGCAGGCGAACTCGTGCCTCGCGTTCAACTTCCTGTACTACTCGTTCGACGCGTCAGGAAAACCGTCATACGGCCCGCTCGGCACGGATCGGCCGAACCAGCTGAAGTTGCAGGGAACCTACGATCTGCCGTGGGGCACGCAGGTCGGCGTGAATTTCCTGGCCGACAGCGGCATCCCGCGATCGACGATCGTCATGCAACTCAGCGACGGCACGAATTTCTTCCCGTACGGACGCGGGAACCTGGGCCGCACGCCGTTCCTGACCCAGACCGATCTGCTGATCCAGCAGGAGTTCCGGATCGCGCGGACGCTGAGAGCCAGCGTCGGCGTCAACGTCATCAATCTGTTCGACCAGATGACGCCGACGCTGTACGCCGACACGCCGTACCGCGACGCGTTCAGCGTCTCGGACACGGACTTTTTCGCGGGGTTCGATCCCGCCGCGTACGCGGCGGCGCACTCCAACATCCGGCCGGATCCGCGGTTCGGGATGGCCAGCCAGTATCAGCCGCAGCGGGCGGCAACGCTTCAGTTCAAACTGCTGTTCTAGCC
>JBOGIZ010000473.1:0-1821 GCA_050747805.1 Vicinamibacterales bacterium
CCCCGCGCCCCTCTGCCGCAGGTAGTCCTCGTACCCCCCCACGTATTCGACGACCCGGCCGTCCCCCTCGAACGCCAGCGTGCTCGTCACGACGCGATCGAGAAACACGCGATCGTGGCTGACGAGCAAAACCGTTCCAGGAAAGTCGCCGACCAGTTCCTCGAGCAGCTCCAGTGTCTCGATGTCGAGATCGTTTGTCGGCTCGTCGAGGATCAGCACGTTTGCCGGCTTCGCGAACAGCCGCGCCAGCAGCAGCCTGTTGCGCTCGCCGCCGGAAAGCGATTTCACGGGGGACAGCGTCCGTTCGCGGGGAAACAGAAAATCCGCCAGGTATCCAATCACGTGCTTCGGACCGCCGTTCACCATGACGGTCGTGTTGCCGTTGTTGACGCTGTCACTTACGGTCTGCTCGGGATCGAGCTGCTCTCTCTGTTGATCGAAATACGCGACCTGTAGGTTCGTCCCGCGCCGGATCGTGCCATCGTCTGCCTCCAGCTCGCCCACCAGCAGTCGCAGCAGCGTCGTCTTTCCGGATCCGTTCGGACCGATGAGCCCGACGCGATCGCCACGCAGGATCCGCTGCGAGTATTCCGAAATCACAGCGGCATCGCCGAACCCCTTGCTGACGTCTTCCGCCTCGAACACCAGCTTCCCGGTCGCGATCGATGCGTCGATCGACATCCGGACGTCGCCCGTGTGCCCGCGCACCGACGCGCGCTCTGCGCGCAGCTTCATGAGATCCCGCACGCGGCCCTCGTTGCGCGTGCGCCGTGCCTTTACACCTTGCCGAAGCCACGCTTCTTCCTTCTCGAGCTTTTTGTCCAGCCGCTCGGTCGCGCGGGCTTCTGTGTCGAGCGCGGCGGCCTTCTTCTCGAGATACGTGGAATACGAACCAGGCCACGACGTCAATCGTCCTCGATCCAGTTCGACGATGCGCGTCGCGAGCGCGGAGAGGAATGCGCGATCGTGGGTCACGAAGAGGACCGATCCTTTGAAGTCGCGCACGAAATCCTGCACCCAGCGAATCGCGTCGATGTCGAGGTGGTTGGTCGGCTCGTCGAGGAGCAGCAGGTCCGGCTGTGCGACGAGCGCGCGCGCCAGGAACACCCGGCGCCGCCATCCGCCCGACAATTCGGCCAGCCGTGTATCGGCGGGAATGCCGAGCCGCGAGATGACGTACGCGATCTGCTGCTCGAGCCGCCAGTCTTCGTCCGGCTCGTGGTGGCTGAGGAGCTGCGCGCCGCTCGCAATCTCGTCGCGAGCCGTGCGGTCGCCGGACTCGACGCCCGCTTCCTGCGACAGCCTGGCAATCCGCAGCGCCGGCGCGCGCCAGATCGTTCCGGCGTCAGGTGCGCCCTCGCCCGCGATCACCTTCAGCAGCGTGGATTTTCCCGTTCCGTTTCTGCCGATGAGCGCGATGCGCTCGCCTGCGTCGATGTGCAGCGAGGCGTCCGCGAAGAGCGGCAGATACCCAAAGGCGAGCGAGACGTGGTCGAGCGTGACGAGCATTTAGCGAGTCGCGAGCCGGAGTCCAGGGATGTCGCGGAAATCGCGGGGATTGAGCGTCCAGAGCGCGGCGTCCTGTGCGAAAGCGCACGCGGCGATCGCGATATCAATCTCGCGCGGGCGCGGGCGGCCCAATCGCCGGTAGATGTCTGCCGCGATCTCCGCTTCGCGCACGCTAAACGCCACCGCAGCGGCGCTCGGAAACAGCGTCTCCTGGTCGGCCAGTTCCTCGCGCGTCCGCGGACCGCGTCGCCATTCGTAGAGCACAAGCGTGGACAGTCCGAGGCGGACTCCCTCGTCAAGCCACGCGCGGAG
>JBOGIZ010000474.1:0-1886 GCA_050747805.1 Vicinamibacterales bacterium
GCGACCTTGCGCAACGGCCGCGCGCCCGCGCGACCGGCGCGCCGTGCCGTCGGGCGTCTGTCCTGACGCCACGATTTGATCTTTGAAAGGCGTTTCTAACTGGCAACCGACAACCCTCAACGAACAGGTCTCTCACCTGCGAGTTGAAAGTTGAACGTTGTGAGTTGCGGCTGCATAAGCAGCCGATAAGTTTCCCGGTGGCCATAGGAGCAGGGTCACACCCGTTCCCATTCCGAACACGGAAGTTAAGCCTGCTACCGCCGATGGTACTGCGTGGGAAACTGCGTGGGAGAGTAGGTCACTGCCGGGATTATTCTCTTGCTCCAGGGCCCGTCGCGCAAGCGGCGGGCCTTTTTTCGTTGTACACATGGTCAGCGCGCTGCGCGCGCCGCGTGTCCCGCCGCGGGCTCGGCCTGGGGGGCCGCCGCGCGGCGAACCGCCTCGACGATGAGTTCGACGAGCCGCGAGGCGTGCAACCCCTCGAGCGTGGCCGCGTCCGCGTTCGACAAATGGTGATCCCGGATGATGTTCACGAGGTGCCACGCCGAAAGCGCACTCAACTGGCGCCGCAGGAGGCCTTCACCCTTTCGATAGACCGAGAACGGATTCAGCACGCTCTCCACCGGAGCAAGCGCAGTCACCGCGGGCGCCGGACCCCCGAAAAACGGCGTTTGCCGCGCCGGCGCTGCGGAACGGACGAGCGGCGTCACTGCGCGGCTCAACGCGCCCTCCAAATACACCGGCGTCAACCCCGTGGCCCAATAGAACGCGTCCTGCTGGTTCGGCTGCGTCGTTTCGCGTCCGGTACGGACGGGCTCGCCGCCGGCGATCGGACTGAACTCGATCCAGCCCTGCCACATGCCATCGGGCATTTCGCTGCCGCAGGCGTGCGCTCTGTAACTTCTTCCATCCGCGGCGATGATCGGCTCATCGAATTCAACGAAAACCTCGGCCATGGCCTCACCCCTCAGGGTTCGGGTGCAAGCTGTTGTCCACCCGGACCACGACCGGTGCCCATACAAGATGGACGAGGCCTTGTCGGCGTGGCGCGAGCGCGCCGCACGTTGCCGCCATCCCGCGGGCTTGATAGCATGGCCGAACTGCAGACCGGCGCATGACGGACATGATCGATCTCTCGGGCCAGCATGCGCTCGTTACCGGTGCGTCCGGAGGGATCGGGCGCGTCCTCGCATCGCGCCTCGCGGCCGCTGGCGCGCATGTCTTCGTTCACTACCTGAGCAATCATGCCGGGGCCGCCGCGACCGCGGATGCCATCGAACGGGCCGGCGGCCGCGCGACGCCCGTCACCGCCAACCTGTCTGATCCACAACGCATCCGCGCCCTGTTCGAGGAGACAATCGGGCCCCGGCTCGACATCCTCGTGCACAACGCCGCGATTGGATCATTCAAGCCGCTGCACCAGGTGCGCGCGAACCAGTGGGACCTGACCCTCAACGTGAACGCGCGTGCGATGCTCCTGGCCTCGCAGGCGGCGCTGCCCGCTCTCGAAGCGTGCCGCGGAAAAGTCGTCGCGCTTTCCAGCCTGGGCAGTGGACGGGTGATCCCAAAGTACGGCGCAATCGGAGTATCGAAAGCCGCGCTCGAAGCAGTCGTTCGGTACCTGGCTATCGAGCTGGCCCCGCGGGGGATTCGTGTGAATGCGATCTCGGCGGGTCTCGTCGAGACCGAATCGGTACGCCTGCACCCGGACTACGTTAGGTTATCGGCGCTCGCGAAAGAGCGGACGCCAGTCGGCCGCCTGGTCACCGCCGACGACATCGCCGACGCGCTGCTCTTTCTCTGCAGCCCGATGGCCGCGACGATCGTCGGTCAGACGCTCGTCCTCGACGGCGGCGCGTCGCTCACATCCTGACGTCGAGCGATGA
>JBOGIZ010000475.1:0-6059 GCA_050747805.1 Vicinamibacterales bacterium
CCCCGCGCCCCGCGCCCCGCGCCCCGCGCCCCTTCTTGCTATAGTGGCGCGACGCCACCATGTCCGACAACAAGCGCGACAGCGAGCGCGTGCCGGTCGTTTCGTTGAACGGCGAAGTCAAGGTGTACCAGCCGATGGCCATCCTTGACATCAGCGTGGGCGGCGCGCAGGTGGAGACGCCGTTTCCGCTTCAGCTCGATTCGCTCCACGATTTCCGCATCTCGCTCGCGGATCAATCGCTCGTATTGAAGGGGCGCATCGCGTACTGTCACATTGGCGAATTGAAGGAAGGCGTCGTGCTGTATCGATCGGGCGTGGAGTTCGTGGAAATGTCGGACCACGTACAGGCGGCCCTCGAGCATTTCGTGAAGGCGCTCAAAGAAGCCCAGCAGAGACCGCCGATCGTCGACGGCCAGATCGCCGGGGAGGTCTGAGGGTTCCGAGGGCCTGAGGGTTACCCGCCGGTGCTCAGCTGAAGCGGCGCTTCGACGTAGGCGCTGATCGTGCTCTCGTGGCCCTGGCCGTCAACGGACGCGACGCCGAACACCCAGTCATCGATGTTCATCGTCGGCAGCACATAGTCGGTCACGTTTCCGACCCACACCTCGTGCTGCCAATCGCGCTCCCAGGCGTTCCGCCAGAACACCTCGTAGCCGGCCGCGCCGGGCGACGCCTGCCAATGCAGGTCCGCGTCGTAGCCAGACGGGCGTCGATCGATCGACGCCTGGCCTCGGGGATTGACGACCGCGGGGGGAGGCGGCGCGAGCGCGAGGACTGCCATGGCCGCGGCGTTCGATTTCGCGTTCTGAAGCAGATATTCGAAATCGACGCCGTCGATGGTGTCGCCGGGTCCATGCTGCTTCGAGTAGTTCTCGCGGGATTCGCGGAAGCCAATCGCCGTGAACCCTTCGGTGTTGAGCGCCGTGAAGTCGCCGCCGCGGTTGAACCGATCGCGCCGCGCCATCAGGCGAATCCTGTGCGCCGGCACGTACTCGGCATCGATGCGCTCGGTGAACTTCGCGAGCGATCGCGACGGCGAATCGTCAGGGCCCTCCGAATAAATGCGGACCGTCGCGGTATCGATGATGCCGTCTCCGCCGTGCGAGCCGCCGACGATGTCGTTGTTGAACCAGGCCTGGATCGGGATGTTCTGCTCTTTCGCCATCTTCGCGTGCGCCGCCGCGCCGAGCAGCCCCTGCTCCTCGCCGGCGACGGTCATGAACACCAGCGTCGCGTCGAAGTCGATCCCGCTCTCGGCGAAGGCCCGCGCCAGCTCCATCGAGAGCACCGTGCCGCTCCCATCATCGTTTGCGCCGGGCGCGACGACGTTGGGATCCCGGACGGGGAACTGACGAGGAGCGGCAGGCGGCTCGCCGGGCGCTTGCGCCGCGGCGCCTGGGCGGGTGGGCGTCGCGCCGCGCGCGGCCGCGCCGCCGCCTGGATTCCCGGCCCGCTGATTGATCGAGTCGTAGTGTCCGCTGACGTAAATGCGGCGAGGCGACCGCCCTGGCAGAATCGCGACCACGTTTCTGAGCTCGACCGGTCCGCTGCACCCGCGCACGATCTGCAGTTCGTGGGTATCGAAGCTCACCTGCAACTTCGGACTTGTCTGCTTCAGCGTGTCGAAAATCCACTGGCGCGCCGCGCCGATGCCGTCGGGCGCATTCGGGTCCGAGCAGGTGTTGCGCGTCTTGAAACTCGACAGCTTTTGCAGCAGCTGCTGCATGCGATCCTTCGAGATCGAGGCAAGGAGCTTCACGATCCGGGGATCGAGTCCGCCTGCAGGGCTCGCGGCTGGAGCGACGCTCGCGGGCGTCTGGCGCCCGAACCTCCGGGCCGCCAAAGGCGTGGAGGGCACGGCGGTGCAGACGGCCAGCACACAACTGACGACCGCGACTCGGCTCACCGGCATTCTGGCCACTCCGTGAGGCTACCGCATCTTGACGTGCTCGAGGTAATCACCTGACGGGATTCGCGCCGCGTGGCCAAGCGGGGCATTGTAGAAATACACCCACGCGCGCGCATTCGTGCCGTCGGGCAGCAGCGTGGCCGATTGCGCGCGGGTGTAGAGACTGCGGTCAGGGTCGTCGGGACGATAGCCCTCGAGGGCATCGAGCGCGGTCAGCACGGCGGCCGGATCGGTCATCGCGTACACCTCGCCCCAGGTCTCGCGGTCGGGGTCCGGGACGGCCGCCGGATACAGGCCGACGTCGAACAGGGCGCCGCGAATGGACCCGCGCCCCACGTAGCGCAGCTTGTCGTCAATACCGGCGCGCCGGCGGCGATCGAAGCCGGCCATGAGCGTGCCGTAGAAGAAGACGAGATCCTGCACGGTTCGGGACTGAAGGGGCGCATCCTGACCGTACGCACAAAAGCCGGTCAGATGCGACCGGCCTTTATTACGACGCGCTGATGGTCAGACGTTTACTTCGACGAGGTACCGCCCACGCCGACAGAACGGCGAATCGGCAGCATGTCGAGCGCGGCGGTGGGAATCACGAACGAGAGCTCGACGGTCTTGCCGCTCCCTGACAGCTGCAGCGACTGCATGACCAGGGCCGCTTTGGGATCGTTCTGCGCCTGGAGACGGCCGAAAGCGAGAAAGCCGTTGACGATTTGCCTGAGGTTTTCGCCCGACTGGTCGTCGCTCGCGTCGGCGCGGATCGTGCCGCTGACCCCGCCGTCGATGTGGGCCATGACGGCGAAGGTCTTGACTGGCGGGATGTGCGAGCGGATCTGGGCCGGAATCTGTGACTGATCGATCGCGTCGAGGCGGCCGACCGCCCAAGCGTTGTTGCCGTGGTCGATATCGGAGACGAGCTGCATCATGTCGGCGTTGCTCGTGATGCTGTGCGCCGACATCTCGGCGTCGATGGCGCTCTTGATCGCCGGCTCTCCGCCGATCGCGACGAGTCCGGGCTCGAGAAACGCCAGTGTCAGGGCGTGGCCGGATCGATGCGGCGCCGGCGAATCGGCCGGCTTGACGTCGGACACGGTGAGAAGGTGCTTGCCCTGGTAGTCTTCGGCCACCCCGCCGTGGTCGCGCGCCAGGGCCTCGAGCTGGGTAACATTGAACCGCCCCCGCGCGATCACGAGACCGTTCACGTCGGAGGACGTGGCGGAGGTCATCGCCGCGATGACGTAGTCGATGTCGTGCTCGATGTCGATGCCGGTCTGGCTCTGGAATTCCTGCTGACCTGTTTCGTTGGGCAGGCTCTGCTTCAGCCGGCGGCGAAGCTCGGAATCCATGACCTCGCGCACGTTCGCATACGCGATCACCGCGGCATCCGCGGGCACATAGTTGAGCTCTGACGGGCCTTGCCTGGAGGCCGAGAGGGACGGAAAACCGCCGCCATAGTAGGCGACCAAGCCGGTTCCGACTCCGGCGATCACGACGGCTGCAGCGCCGGACATGAAGTAGCGCGTCCGCTTGGTCATAGGCGAAGCCCCTCTGGAGGGATTATACAGATTCGCTGGGTAGAAAGTTCCGCCTAAAGCCCGCACGCGAAACAGGTTGTGGGAAATGCCCGGAAACGAACACCTCTATTGCTCGAGGATGTACTCCTTTTTCTCGACGCTCGTCGCGGCGAGGGCGAGAAATACAGCCAGGATCAGGGCGAGCACGAGCAAGCTCGTCGGGAGCGAGGGGGTGTCGTGGAAAATGCCCTGGACGATCGACAGGATGCTGTCGCTCGGCATCGCGTGGGGCACCAGAGCCTGAAGGTAGTAGGCGACCGTGAACCGCTTCAGGTATCCGGGAAACGCGAGGGCAATCTGTTCCCATCCAAAAATGAACACGAGTCCGATGAGGAGCGGCCGGTTGAGCCGCGCACCGATCCAGGCGAAGACCGAGCCATACACCGCCAGGCCGACGGCCAGTAGCACCAGATCCTTGATCAGATCGATGAAGGACGCGCCGAGGCTGCCCCCGACCGGCACGATCGCCAGATACACGATGACGATCGACGGCAGCACCACACAAATCGTGCACACGAGATACGCGAAGTATTTGCCGATGAGCACGGATCCCTTCGGGATCGGCCGCGTGAACAGATAAGTAATCGTCTTGTCTTCCACCTCGTCGGCGATGAGGGATGTGCCGTAGAAGACGCCAAGCACCGGAATCGTGAACCGCAGGTAGAACACCCAGATCATCAGTCCGAAAATCGCGGGGCCCGCCATGCGGCTCCCGTTGACGTGAAACACGGGGGCGCCGAACGCATCGAGCACGCGCAGGACGACCGCGATCGCCACGGGCGCCCCGACCACGAGCGCCATGAAAATCGTGCGGCGCGACCAGAGCATCTCGCCGATCGACAAATCGGCGACGCGCAGCGCCGACTGGAGCACCCCGGGAGATTTTGAAGGCGTCATGCTCACTTCACCAGATACTGGAAGACGGCCTGGAGGTTGTCGTCGGGCGACGTCACCTCATTGATGACGCCGAATTCGCCGCTCGCGGCAAGATCGGTCAACCGGGCGTAGAACATATCCGGCTTGGCGGTTTCGACGACGACCGCGCCGGGCTCAAAGCGCATGCTCAGCACGTCGTCTTTCTCGAGGAACTGGCGCGCGAGCCGGCGCGGATCTTCCGCGCGGACGAACACCGTGTGCGGATGCTCGTCGATCAGGTCGCGGATCTGATGGACATCCCCTTCGGCCAGGATCCTGCCGTTGTTGATGAGGAGAATGTTCGAGGTCATCGCCTCGATCTCGTGCAGGATGTGGCTCGAGACGATGATGCTCTTGCCGGCGCGGCCCCAGTCGCGAATCATCCGGATCGATTTGCGGCGGGCAATCGGATCCATGCCCGAGAGCGGCTCGTCGAGAATCAGCAGGCCGGGATCGTGCACGATGGCCTGCGCCATCTTCACCCGCTGCCGCATGCCCTTGCTGTACGCCCCGATCTTCTTGTCGGCCGCGTCCATCAGATCGACGGCGGTCAACGCGCGGCGCGCCGCCTGCTCGGCCTCGGCGTCCGACAAGCCGTTGAGACGCACGAGCGCACGGACCCATTCGAGCCCGGTCATGCGATCGTAGAAGGCGTCCTGCTCGGGACAGAAGCCGATCTGAAAGTACAGCCCGGGGTTTCGCCAGATCGGCTCGCCAAGCACGCGGACCTGCCCCTTGCTCGGCTTCAACTGCCCGGTAATCAGCTTAAGTAACCTCGACTTGCCGGCGCCGTTCGGGCCGAGCAGCCCGGTGACGCCGGGAGGCACGCGGACCGAGACGTCGTTCAGGCCGATCACCTGGCCGTACCACTTCGACACGTGCTCGCAAGCGACGATCTCTTGGCCGGGGGGCTCGGTTCCCGCGGCTCCGGCATGTTCGGTCGCTGACGACGGAGCGGGCATCACGTGACCACCTCCACGCCGCGCACTCTCCGCTCGAGCACCGAGATCGCGACGGCCACGACCGCGACGATCACCAGCAGCGAGACCTGCCAGGGCGTGTCGTAGCGCGGCTTGAGCCGGAAGATCACGTCGACCACCTGCGACAGATCGTCGCCGATCGAAATCCACGAAACCGCCGAGGACGCCGTAATCGCATAGAGCGCGCCGAAGAGCGCCTTGGTGAAGAAAATGACGCCGACGTACAGAATCCCGACGTAGCGCGCGCTCTTCGAGAGCGACGACAACGCCAGCATGGCGCACGACACGAGGATCACCTGCAGCAGCGACGCGATCGTGATGGCCGGCACCAGGAACGCGTTCTGCGACAGGAACGTGAAGCTGCCGTCGAACAGCACTTTCAGCAGGAGCAGCAGCATCGCCTGCACGAACGTCACGAACATCAGAAACGTGAACAGGATCGCGAACTTCCCAGCGATGTACTCCGTCCGCATCAGCGGCTTCGAGAGATAAATCTGCAGCGCGTTGGCGCGGCGATCGTTCGCGATGAGGCCGGTGCCGGCGTAGATCGTGACGATGAACACGAAGAAATCCTGCTGCTCGAGGAACTGCCGGAACGTTTCCGCGGTCGCCGCGATGATCGACGCCTGCTGATAGTTCGCGCTGATGTAGAGCTGCACGACGCGAACGACGAACGGGATCCAGGAA
>JBOGIZ010000476.1:0-5534 GCA_050747805.1 Vicinamibacterales bacterium
GCCCTCTATCGCAACGACCACGGGCACTTCACCGATGTCGCCGTCGCCGTCGTAGTCGGCGGCGGCGTTGACGAGGGCGCCGCCCGCGCCGAAGAGATTTGGCTGAAGCGGCGCGAAGACCGGCCGGTGCGCCGCCGGCTGCAGCAGCGCCACGAGCGCGACGACGACGGCTCCGCGGATCGGCGACGGCATCGTGACACCGCAGCTGACGATGTCGCCGGCTGTTGCGACGTGCATTGCGGACAACGCGTCGCCTTGAACGAGATGGTCGAGGCGCAGTACGGGTACTCCTTCGACGTCGGCTGCCCCTTCACGGGCGGCCCCTCGAGGCCATAGCCGATTACCTTAACATGCTCCCGTTGAGCCGGGTTCGGCCATTCCTTGGCGATCCGCCAGCCAACGTTCGACGAACGTCCACCGCGCATGCCCGAACTGCGCCGGCAGAGCCGGCCGCCTGCCGCTAATCAGCCGATAATCAGTGGATGGAAACTGAAGGCGTGCTCTCAACCATCCGTGACACGCTTACCACGCGCCGCGTCTTCGGCGATCCCATCGTCGTCGGCGACACCACGATCGTTCCTGTTGCCAAGGTTCGCGGCGGCGGGGGCAGGGCGGAGCCGTCGGGGCGGGATTCGGTCTGCAGGCCTCGCCCGTTGGCGTGTTCGCCGTCCACGACGGCCACGTGCAGTGGAAGCCGGCGCTCAATGTGAACCGGATCATCCTCGGCGGACAGATCGTCGCGATGACGGCGATCGTCGCGCTCGGACCCGCGCTGCTTGCGTGGGTGCTAAAAAGGAGGTAGCCGCGTCCGTGGCACATGGCGGGGGATTGCTGCGTTCTGGATCGTTAGATCAGCGCAACGCGAAGAGCTGGTTGCACAGTCCGCCGAGCTTCGTCGCCAGAGCCTCGCCGGTGAGCTTTGGTTGGCTGCCGAGCGGAATCAGCCGCACGTCGCAGGTCCGATCACCTGTCTTCCAGGCGTCGACATCGGTGCCGTCGGCGCTGTTGACGGCCGCCACGCCTGCGAGGGCGACCGCGCCGGGACGATACTGTCTGCGCGAATGTGCTGGAGATCAAACTCATCGGCCGTCAACCGCATCCTAACGCGCAAGTCATTGACGGGAGGTGTGTTGCGCGTACGCGCTAACAGTCGTCCGCGACCCGTGAGAGGCCGTGTGGTACGCTGAACGCCAGAAGGAGACGCGCATGAGACTCGCCGACCTCATCCTGGGAGATCTTGATCGCGAAGCGCCGCTGACGCGCCGCGCGCTCGAAGCCGTACCCGAGGGCCGCGACGACTGGAAGCCGCACACGAAGTCGATGCCGCTCGGTCGCCTGGCGGGCCTCGTCGCGATGATGCCGTCGTGGCTCTCGATGATGATCGAGCAGGACGAATTCGACCTCGCCCCACCCGCGGGCGGACACTCGCCGTTCTCGCGCGAGGTGAAAACGCGCGCGGAGCGCGTGGAAACGATGGACGAAGGATTCGCGGCGGCGCGGAAGGCGCTGCAGGGCACGACCGACGATCATCTGATGAAGCCGTGGCGGCTCAAAGCCGGCGGACGCGTCGTGCAGGAGCAGCCGCGTCATGTGATGCTGCGCGATTCGCTCATGCACCTCTCGCACCATCGCTGGCAGCTCACCGTGTATCTGCGGCTCAACGAGGTGCCCGTGCCGGCGATCTACGGCCCATCAGCCGACGAGCAGCGCTTCTGAATCAGAGGCCTCCGCCTCACTGCCTCAGCGCGCTCGACCAGTTCAGCACGACCGTCGCCGGCACATCGGTCTGCGCCGCGCGCGCGGCGAGGACCAGGAAGCGCTGGCCGTCCGGCCACGGGCGGTAGAGGCCGCGAACGGTTGACTCGGAGAACCGCGTCTGGAACAGCGCCGCGGGCGTACCCGCCACAAACGGCGGGCCCGGTGTCACCGGCACTGCCATGATGCTCGCTCCGGAGCGGTAGAACAGCTCGCGGCCGTTGCGGTTCCAGTACGGCTCGAGGCCGCCGTTGGCCGAGATCTGCCACTTGTTGCGCGCCTCGGGGAACTCCTGCACGTAAATCTCGTAGCGGCCGGATTCGTTCGACTGGTAGGCGATGTATTTCCCGTCCGGCGAGAACGTCGCCCACAATTCATTGAACTGCGTGCGCACGATCGGGATCGGCTTGTGGTCCCCTTCCATGGGCAGCGCCCAGATATCCCATCCGCGGTTGTCGCCGCCGCGCGCGGTGTAGAGCAGGTACCTGCCGTCGGGCGACCAGTCCGACACGTACTTCTCGGCGGCGTCCACCAACAGCGGTTCAGGATCCTTCGTGTCGGACGCGTCCTTCACCATCAGATTGCCGGGCCCCTTGGCCGTCGACGTGTAGATGATGCGCCGGCCGTCGGACGACCAGATCGGATCGTAGTTCGCCGTCGGCCCGAACGTAAAGCGCGACGAGACGCCCCGGGCGAGATCGCGTATCCAGAGATCCGCGTGGCCCGCGTCGCCGCCGGCGCTGTACACGACGCGCGTGCGATCGGGAGAAAACCACGTATCGAAAAAATCGGCCGCTGGATCGATCGCGGGCGTTTCCTTCCCGCTCCGATCGATCCACACGAGCCGCGATCCGGTGAGCTCGCCGCCGCGATACACGAGGACGCCGGTGCGCGACACCGAGAACGAGGCGAGACCGACCGTATCGGTCCCGAGCCCTTCGCCGAGCGGAACTGGTTCGCCATCGAGCGTCAGCGATGACGCGTTGAACTTCTGCGCGACGAGCGTCCGGTCCCGCACGAACAGCAGGTACCCCGGCGCCGCGTACTGCACCCGCGTCGTCGTGGGGAAGAGTGTCTTGCTCGTGGTCGAGCCGAGGACGCCAATCTTCAGCGTCATTTCGGCGCCCGCGGAGACGGTGTAGAGAAAGTGTTTGCCGTCGGGCAGGAACTCGGGCCAGCCCGAGCCGATGGTGCCCGACGGCTTGCCGTCGTCGAGCACGACGGGCTTCGACACGCCGCCGGTCGCCGGCACCTCGCGCAATGGGTCGTTGACGGTGCCGTCGAAGAGAATCACGCCTTCGGAACTCCACGATCCGTCGCCGTCCGATCCGACGTCGCAGAGGGTCGCCGGCGGTCCGCCGGCGATGTCGGCTTTCTTCAATTTTCCGCCGGCGATGAACCCGATAAACTTGCTGTCCGGCGACCAGAACGGCCGGAACACGCGTTCGGTCCCGGGCATCGCCCGAGGATCGACCGCGTCCATCGTACGAATCCAGATCATCCGCTGGCCGTTCGAGTCGGCCGCGAAAGCAATCGCGCGACCGTCGGGAGAAATCACGGGCGGGCTGGGATTCGAAAGCGTCGGCGGAAGCGTGAGCGCGAAGCGTACGATGGGCGGCGGCTCGGGGGCGCGCCGCATCCAGGCGACGCCGAATGCGGCGGCCGCGATCGTCGCAAGCGCGAACGCCGTCCACGCCAGCTTCTCGCGCACGCGTCGTCGTCCGCTGAGAACCGTGGGAAGGCCGGCTTTCGATCCACCCTGCGACACCCACAGGAGCTCGGCGGCGACGTCGCGCGCCGACTGCCACCGGTCCTCGGGATCCTTCGCGAGGCAGCGCGAGACGATGCGATCGAGCGCAGGCGGCGTCAGCGGGACGAGTTCGTCGATCGGCCGCGGGTTCGTCGCCAGGACAGCGGCCATCACCGACGATGGGGTCTGGCCGTCGAACGCGCGCTTGCCGGTGAGCATCTCGTAGAGCACGCAGCCGAACGCGAAGATGTCGGTGCGGGCGTCCACCTCGCGGCCTTCGATTTGTTCGGGCGCCATGTACTGAGGCGTGCCGACCACCGTGTGGGTGCCCGTCAACGCCGCGACCGTGGCCTGCTCCGCGCCCGCCGCGGCAGCCGCGACGGCGGACGTCGAGGCGAGCTTCGCGAGGCCGAAGTCGAGCAGCTTGACGCCCTGCTTCGTCACCAGGATGTTGGCCGGCTTCAGGTCGCGATGGACGATGCCCTTCTTGTGCGCCGCGTAGCGCGCGTCACAGATCTGGATCCCATAGGCGATCGCCTGCTCGGGCGGCAGCGGTCCGGCGATCGGCGTGCCCTCGATGAACTCCATCACGAGGTAGCCGCTGCCGTCGGTCTCGCCGACGTCGTGGAGCGTGCAAATGTTCGGGTGATTCAGCGCCGAGATCGCGCGCGCCTCGCGCTCGAAGCGCTCGGTGTAGGGGCCCTTGATCGTCTTGACGGCGACGTCGCGATCGAGCCGCGTATCGCGCGCGCGGTAGACCTCCCCCATGCCGCCGGATCCTGCGGGTCCCACGATTTCGTACGGGCCGAGACGAGTGCCGGAGGCGAGGCTCATTGGCGCGGATTATATGTGGAATCCGGAGCGGCTCACGATTGCGCCGCGAGGACTGCACTGGCGCGGGCACGCCCGATGCCGCGACGAAGTAGAATGCCTGACGAGAAAACGGGGCCGGAAACGCTCGGGACGCGGATCGTCGCCAAAGATCCCTTCGCCCGGATCTCGAAACGTGGACAGATCTCTCAGGTGAGGCGACCGCCCGCCGCGCGCCTCGAACAGCATGCCCTATCAGGACAAGGACCCGCTCCGCACTGGCATCGGCGGCAAGTTCCGCTGGTCGACGACGGTCGTGTCGCCGGGCGTGAAGGCGCTTGTCGGCGACGATCCGATCGGATCGATGACACTCAACGCGCTCATCCGACGTCATCAGAACGGCGAATGGGGGAAGGCGCAGCCCGAGGAAGCCGCCGCCAACGAGCAGGCGCTCCTGGACGGCGGTCCCCTCTTCAGCCGCTATCAGCTGCAAGGCCGCGAAATCTGGATTCTGACTGAAGCCGAACCCCGCGAGACGACCGTGGTCCGCCTGCCCGAAGAAGAAGACAAAGCATAGGCGTCTCCCGCCGCGAACGGGGGTGCGCCCGCATCAGGTTGAGGGGTGGCCGTAAGTGGACGCACAATAACGGATTGGCACTGACAGTCAGAGGAGGTCACATGGCAAAAGCGAACACTCCGATTCCTGCTGGGCATCACACGGTCACGCCGCATCTCATCCTCGAGAACGCGGCACAGGCGATCGACTGGTACAAGAAGGCGCTCGCCGCCGAAGAACTGAGCCGTGCCGTTGGCCCCGACGGCAAGATCATGCACGCATCAATCAAGGTCGGCGACTCGATCCTCATGCTGAACGACGCGATGATGGGCGGCAAAGGCCCAAAGGCGCTCGGCGGCTCGCCAGTATCGCTCTGGCTCTACGTGAAAGACTGCGACGCGTGGTTCAACCGCGCGGTCAAGGCGGGGGCCGAAGTACCGCCCGGACCGATGGGCCAAATGGCCGACCAATTCTGGGGCGATCGCTGCGGGACGATAAAGGACCCGTACGGCTATCACTGGACGATCGCGACGCACACGGAAGACCTCACGCCGCAGGAGATGCAGGAGCGGCAGGAGGCCTTCATGAAGTCGCTCGCGCAGCCGTCGGAGGCGCGATAGCGCGCTGACCGTCACGAACCCGGCGCGGGTGCTGCACCGCAGC
>JBOGIZ010000477.1:0-4398 GCA_050747805.1 Vicinamibacterales bacterium
GCCTTGACGCGGTCCTCGGGCGACTGCCGTTCGGCGAGCTTTCCATCGGGCCCGAAATTCCACAGGATGTGGACGTGGACGTCGATGAACCCCGGCAGCAGCGTGTACTTCGACAGATCGTAGGTGACGGGGCCTTTCGCGTGGTCGATCGCCGTGATCTTGCCGTCGTTCACGTGGACGACGACGTTCTGCTGGGAGCTGCCGCGTCCGTCGATCAGGCGTCCGACGCGGATGGTTGTGTCGTTGGTCTGGGCCACGGCGGTGGCCGCGATGAGACAGCAGGCGAGAGCGAGCAGGATGCGCATGACGGGTCGTATGCTACCGCAGGTTCGTTCACCGCGCTGCGGGCATGAGCGGCCCCGGCAGCATGTGGGGTGCCGTGTAGGCGGCTGGCACGATGCGGTATCGGTAAATCATGCCGTGCGGACCGATCACATAGGCGCGATCACGTCGCGGAAATGCGAAGTGCAAGTCCGTAAGGACACTGCCTGGAAAGGCAATATCGCCCGAGTCTTGCCAATGCTGACCGCCGTCGGTCGTGAACGATACGCGGAACGCATCCCGGTTGTGCGGGCTGTGGCCGAGCGCCCAGCCGACTTGCGGATCGGCGAAACGGACGCTGGCGCCGCTCGCCAGGTCAATCTTGCCGGAGAGGAGCGTGCGCCACGTCTTTCCGCCGTCACTCGTGACGCAGGTTTTCATGTCGCTAAACAGCAGGACGCCATGATTCAGATCCGTGAAGAACATCTGCACATAGCGGGAATCAATGACGTCGGGCACGACGTTGCTCCAATGTGCTCCCGCATCGTCGGTTCGGAACAGCACGAGCTGCTCGTTCGCGCCTGCGTCCCACCAAGCCAGGGCGAGGCCCGAGCGGTCCGAAAACATCTGTAGCTGGATGAAGTGGCAGCTGGGGGTTTGCGCCAGGCCTTGCACCGTGGCATTCAGTCGGCAGGGCCCGACGGATGTCCAGTGGCCGCCGCCATCCTCGGTGACATAGAAGGCATCGCCGTTGCCGCCCAGCAGAATCCCGTGGTCGACCGAGGTGAAGGCGTAATCGAGCACGGGCACTCCGCGCGGAAATTCGCCTTTGACTTCGTCCCAGTTCTGGCCATCCATGGTGCGCAGCAATTTTGGTCCGTCTTGGATCGCCCAGCCGTGCTGCTCGTCGAGAAAGCGAAGCTGGCCGATTTTCGGCTCGCCGCGACCGGGATCTCCGCCGATCTCGGCGACCCAGTGGTTGCCGCCGTCCGTTGTTTTCAGGATCGTGGCGTGCTCGCCCGCCACCCAGCCGATGTCGGGGGTGACGAAAAATACGTCGAGCAAGTTGATGTCCTTGGGATAGTTGACCGGTTCGAAGATTCCCTTGTAGAGAGGCTTTCGCTGCACGGCAGGTGCTTTCTGAGCCGGCTTTCGAGGAGCCGCGCTTTGCGCAAAGGCCGCCGCGACGAGGAATACCAACGGGAGAAGGAAAGCCGGATGTCGACGCGCTCGCATGACCCACCTCCACAACCAGGGAAGCCTGTTGCCGTCAGCTCGAGGGTCGCCTACGACGTGAGGCGCCGCGCGTCTCCAGCATCCATTGCGTCGTTGCCAGATTCCGGGCGCCTCGCTCGGGGACTCTAGCACGCCCGGGCAAAAAAAGCGGGATCAGGCCGTGGGTCACGAGCCGGGCTTTGTGAATGTCGCTGATTGAGCGCCAACATCGGCACCGTCGTCCACCACGGTCGCGCGGATCGTGTACGCGCCCGGACTCAAGTGCCCGATCGCCAGATGTGCCACCGCGATATGAGCCGTGCCGGAGACTGCCGGCGCGAGCGTGCTGGTGGCGATCGGTTCGCCCCCTGGCTGGATCAAATCAAATCGCACCTGGACTGGGCCAGCGGCGGCGGTCTCTGCGTAGAGTTCGAGCGACACCGTCAGCGTTTGGGTATCGCGCGGAATCGCCTCGAGGGCGACGAGGCGCGGCGCGCCGTCGGCGCCTGTGATCGCCGTCAGGATGTCGCTGACGGAATAGCCGCCGATTCGCGCGAGCGTCGCCGCGACGGGCTTCTCGACGCTTCCGATGGCGCCGTTGGCGTCCGACGCGGCCACGCGCAGACGATACTGCCCGGCGCTCGCGCGAATCGGAAAGGCGAGCCGATAGCCGCTCGGCGCCGCCTGCGCGGCCTGCGTGCGTCCCGCATCGATGATCTTGCCGGTCTCGTCCATCAGCCCATACATCATCGTCAGCGGGGCCTTTACACTCGGCGGGATGTCGACGCTGACGTCCATTTCGATGCGCGTCACGTCGGTCGGATCGCGCCGCATCTCGGCGCCGATCGTCAGCGGCACGCCGTACGACGTTCCGCCCTCGGCCAGACGCGTTCGCAGCTCGTGATCGATGTCGACGGGCGCGGCGGCAACCGTGGGCATGATCGATGCGCGGGTCGTACGAATCGTCAGCCCAGACTCGCGCACGCGGACGGTCGTTTTCAGGTATCGCTGGCCGCCAGCATTCGCCGGCGGTTCGACGCCGAGACGATAGAAGCCGGACGTTTCCGATTCGATCCGTTTGATGAACCGATCGGCCGTGCCGGCCACAAGGAAGGCTTCGCCGCCTGCGGCGTTGGCGACGACCTGCGCACCGGCATTCATGAACTTGCCGGCGGCCAGCAGAGTCGGCGCCTGCAGATGACTTGAAAAATCGACCAGATCGGGCAGTTCACTGAGCGCGTAGAACTGCACCTTCGTATCTGCGGCCGTTCTGCTCAATTGCTCTAGACTGTCGGCGTATTCCGACGTATCGAGGCCGAGTGCGATTCCGGCTGTCAGCGCGATGATGACGCGAGGCGCGTCGGGTGCGGCTGAAAGCGCGTGAATGATCTCGCGATACGTCGCCAACTGCTGCGCCATCCGGCGGAGCGTCATGTCCCCGAATGCGTCCGCCGCTGCTCGCAGCTGGCCGGCGCACTGGCTGGTCGTGTCTGGCGTGCCGCACTCGCGCACGAGCACAGAGAGAAACGTTTGCTGCGGAAAATCACGACGAATATCGAGGCCCTCCTGCTCCGTGACTTCGAAAGGCGCCGCGCTGTCGTCATAGCGGCCGATCATCTTCTTGTCGTGGAGCGCCGCGATGATAGGCGCTCGATCGCGAGTGGGATTGACGGCGGGTCCAAGACCGCTCGTCGTGACGATGCCGATGAGATCGTCTGGCCCGAAAGACGACAGCGTCCGCTCTGCAGCCGCGAGCAGCGTCTTGCCTGGGCCGGGCTTGAACGAGAGATCGTCGAACACGATCACGACGACGCGTCCGCCGCGCGTCTGTTGGATGTGGGCCTGAGGCCGGTTCGTCGCATCGGCGCCTGCCGGCGCCTCACTCGCGGCGCCGCCGCCAAACTCCAGAAAATCGAGCAGGCGAACTGGCCGCTGCTGTCCCTGGAGCGTGACGATGAAGTCGTCGGGCCTGAGGCCCTTGACCGGATGACCGTCTTTGTCGACGACCGTCGCGTCGATTGTGACCAGCTCGACGCCGCTCTTGAATGTGGGCTGCTGCGGAGTCTGGTTCTGGACGGTGGGCGATTGCGCGATCAGTTGGATCGCGACGCCGAGGACGAGCGAGAGACGTCCCACGGTGGCTCCTTGAATCGCGCTGGCGTTCCGATCATACCCCGAGCGGCTCGGATCTCACGGCTCGCTCGCCGGGCCGGCTTGCCGTCTTAGCAGCCCATGATGAAAGTCGGCCCGAGCAGCATTAATCTGACTTCGTCCTTTCGATGAATCGTTCCCGGCTCGGTCCAGAGGTGCTATCCCCGCTGGATTTCGAGCGGGAACACGGGATCCATAATGGACCCTCCACCATCCACGTGCACGGTTTGTCCAGTGATGAACCCGGCTTCGTCCATGCAGAACAAGACTACGGCATTGCCGACGTCCGCGGGAGTCCCTACACGGCCCATGGGTGTCCACCCGCTTTCGTGCCACTTCTTGATTGCGTTGAACACCTCGGTTGGGAGTCGGCCCACGACACTATCGTCTGTGGCGCCCGGACTAATCACATTCACCGTGATCCGACGCTTGGCCAAGGCCACTGCAAAATAGCGCGCCAGCGAATCCAGCGCCGCTTTAGCCGCACCCATTCCGACCCAAGGCTGCCAACTTCCCGTAAGGCCGCTTGGCGAATAACTGATTGCAATGATTCGCCCACCGTCCGGCATGATCCGGCTCACCAACTGCGCTTCGAGTAAGAATGCTTGCACTTGCGAGTCAAGCGCCGCGCGTAACTGATCCAGGGTGAGGTCCATGGGAGGTTGATAGAACGCGCTGAGCTCCGGACGCGCGTTGCTCACCAGGATGTCGAGCTTTCCAAACTCGCGCTCAATGCGGGCGAAGAGCTGACGGATGTGGTCTGGCCGAGTG
>JBOGIZ010000478.1:0-3254 GCA_050747805.1 Vicinamibacterales bacterium
CGGCACGGCGCAGCAGGTTCCGCCCGGACGCGGCGCGGCGCACCTGCGCGCCATGCTCGACGCGC
Source organism: Vicinamibacterales bacterium (assembly GCA_050747805.1). Taxonomy (GTDB): domain Bacteria; phylum Acidobacteriota; class Vicinamibacteria; order Vicinamibacterales; family 2-12-FULL-66-21; genus JAICSD01. The sequence goes on from JBOGIZ010000478.1 coordinate 66, forward strand.
TCGCGATCGCGGCGCCGCAGGCGACCGAAGCCGACCACGCGCGGGCCGCCGGGATCGTGCGGACGCACCAGAAGCGCCGCGCGCTCGTGGTGTGGCTGACGGATGTCGGCGAAATCGCGGCCATGCCAGAGGTCGTCGACAGCGCGGCGGCGCTCAGCCCCGCGCACGTCGTGCTGCTCGCCGTGACGCGTCCCGTCGAACTGACGGCGCTCGCCGCCGATGTTCCGGCCGACGCGCGCGCGCTTTTCCGCGTGATGGCCGCGCAGGAGATGACCGAGCGCCGCGCGGAGCTGCTCGCCTCGCTGCGCCAGCGCGGCGTGATGGCCGCGGAAGTGCCGTCGGCCGCCTTGACCGCGACCGTGATCGATCGTTATCTCGAGGTCAAGCAGCGGGGAGTGATTTAGCGCGCTCGCAGTCGGAGCGCACATCTCAGTCGCGTCCGTTTCAAAATTACCTGACGGGTCCTGTCGCCGGGTTTCCCCACCCCGACCGCGGCGCCAATAGCACTCTCACGGGTGAGGCGCCACGGCTCGGGGCGGGGAGGCCCCTCCCTGCGCCACCCGTGAGCGTAATTTTGAAATGCAGATTCAACAGCTACGCGACGGCCGTTTGAGAAACGCTATCACCGTCATCGGCACGCGCGGCGAGGCTCACGTACGAGACCAGCAGGACAAACGCCGCCGCGCCGATTGCGAACTTCGCAGCGATCGGGATGTCGGATGGCGAGACAAAGCCCTCGATCGTGCCCGCGATGATGAGCAGCGGAACGACGCCGAGCACCAGTTGGACGGCCGTCGCCGCGGCGTCTCGCAGCCCGTCCATCCGGGTCATCGTCCCTGGCGCCAGCAATCCTTTCGCGAGCATCAGACCCGCACCGCCGGCGATCATGATGGCCGGCAGTTCGAGCGCGCCGTGCGGCGCGATGAAGCTCCACAACTGGAGCGCGAGCCCGGCGCGCGCGCACGCGACCGCAACGACGCCGAGCAGGACGCCGTTGAGCAGCATCATATAGACGGTGCCGAGACCCGCAGCGAGTCCGCCGGCGAAGGCGCCGAACGAGACCGTCAGGTTGTTCGTCATGATCGCGCTCGACGCGACCGGCTTCACGGCGACGAGAGAATGCGTCCACATCTGCCCGCGCTCGATCGTGTCGAGCATCGCGCCGCCGAGCAGCACGCGCTCGAGCGACGGAGCGGTCACGGCCATCATCGTGCCGGCGATCAGTCCCGCGACAAAGAGTGCCGCGGCGGTCAGCGTGTAGGGAAAGCTCTGGCGAAAGATCCGCGGGAACACGCGCGCGTAGAAGTGCCAGATGCCGCGCGCCCGCGGCGTGCCGCCCGCGTAAATCAGATTGTGCGCGCGGCCGACGAGCCCGTTGAGGTATCGGGCGAGCGGCGCGCTGGCGGGATCGCCGCGGACGACCGAAAGGTCGGCGGCCGTCTGCCGATACAATACGGCCAGCTCGCGAAGATCGGCGTGCGGCAGGATCGACACGCCGCGCGCGCCAGACGCGGCGATGAGCACCTCGAGCCGGTTCCACGACGGTTTGCGCCGGTCGACCCAGCGCGCGGAGATCCCGAGTGTCGGCACTGGAAAAGCTTAGCATCGACACGCCGGAGCAGGTCGCGCTCGAATTCCCGCTCGCCGGCATCGGCAGCCGTTTCCTCGCGGTCGCCGTCGACACGATGGTACAGGTCGCCGCGATCTGGGTGGCGATTCTCGCGGCCGCGATCGTTGGAGGGTTCACCGGCGCCGCGGCCGCTTCGGGCAAGTGGCTGCTTGGCGGCCTGATTCTCTTCTGGTTCCTGCTCAATACCGGCTACTTCGCGGTTTTCGAGGCGCTCTGGAATGGACAGACGCCCGGCAAGCGCCTGGTCGGCTTGCGCGTCATCGATACGAGCGGCGGCCCGATCACGGTATACGCGGCAATCCTTCGCAACCTGCTGCGCGTGGCGGACGAGCTTCCCGGCATTTATGCGATCGGGATTCTGAGCATTCTCGTTACGGCGCGCCAGCAGCGCCTCGGCGATCTCGCCGCGGGCACGGTCGTCGTTCACGAGCGTGTAGAGTGGCTGACAGACCTCCCGCGCTCGAAGGCTCCAGCGGTGCCGCTCGGCGCGCGCAAGCTCAGCGCCGCTGACGTGACACTCGTCGAGGCGTTCCTGCACCGCCGTAGATCGCTCGATCCCGTCGTCCGACTCGAGACCGCGCGGCAGATCGCGCGGCGCATGGCGGCATCGCTTCAGGTCGAGGTTGGCGGCGACGAGGAGCGCTTTCTCGAACAGCTCGCCGCCGAGTACCGCGGCGGCGCTTACGGCGTGCGGTAAGCCTTGCCGCCGCGCATGACGAAGACGACCTTCCGCAGCGAGGTGATGTCGGTCAGCGGATCGCCGTCGACCGCCACGAGATCCGCGTCGAAACCCGTCGCGACCGTTCCGATCTCGTTCTGCATCCGTAGCGATTCGGCCGAGAGCGACGTCATGCCGATGATCATGTCCATCGGTTTCATGCCGCCGAGCTGCACGCGGCCGATGCCTTCCTCGATGTTGCGCCCGTGCGCGCCGGCTACGGCGTCGGTGCCGTAGACCAGCTTCAGCCCCGGCGTCTTCAGCGCGTTCTTGAACATGGCGATGTTGACGGGGATCGCCTTCTCCATGGCGGCGAAGCCTTCGTCGTTGTAGTTGCCGATGCCGTAGAAGTGATCCTTGTTCTGCAGGTAGTTCTGGAGCACGAGGCCGATGTTCGGATCGAAATACACGTGCCGATCGGCCATGAGTGTCAGCGTCGCCTGGTCGGCGAAGATGCCGTGCTCGATCTCCTTGCAGCCGGCGTTGACGGAGGCCCTGATCGAATCGACGCTGTGCGCGTGGACGAGCGTGCGCATGCCGAGCGCGTTGGCCTCGCCGCAGGCCGCGTTCAGCTGCTCGTCGGTCATCGTCTGTTTGCCGCCGTCGCGGATGCTGCCCGACGCGAAAATCTTGATGAGATCCGCGCCGGCGGCTTTCGCTTCCTGGACGGCCGCGCGCAGTTGATCCGGCGTCGCGAGTGGGCGCGCGCCGCGTCCCTGGCCTGAGCCCGCCGCCCCCTGACCGCCAGCCGATGGGGCTTGTCCGCGTGCCGCGCCGGAGGCCGGGGCGCCCTGAGCGGCCGCCGCGCCTCGCTGGCCCCGCGGGCCGCGCGGGATGCCGG
>JBOGIZ010000479.1:0-2243 GCA_050747805.1 Vicinamibacterales bacterium
CCGAGACCGACGATGCGAGGGCGAAGCTGAAACGGGCGGGCGCGGATCGCGTCATCTCGCCGTATCACTTGGGCGGCCTGCAGCTCGCGCAGACGGCGCTGCGGCCCGCGGTCGTGGATTTCGTGGAGCTGGCGACGTCCTCGGCGAATCTCGTCTTGAATCTCGAGCATGTGCATATCGGCGAGCGGTCGCCGCTGAGCGGACGCAGCCTCATCGATGCAGGTTTGCGTCAGCGGTTCGGGGTGGTCGTCGTGGGGATCCGGCGGGCCAGCGGACAGATGGATTTCAATCCCGAGCCGGACACCGCGATGCGCGCGGGCGACGATCTGGTCGTCCTTGGCCGCAGCGCCGTCTGCGCGAGCTGCAGGCCGCCCAAGTGATACGGCGAGATGACGCGATCCGCGCCCGCCCGTTTCAGCTTCGCCCTCGCATCGTCGGTCTCGGCGCGCCCCACGATGAAGAGATCGGGCCGCAGCAGGCGCGCGCTGAGCACCGCATAGACGTTCTCCGCGTCGGTGCTCACGGCGGCGACGAGCCCGCGCGCGCGATCGATGCGAACCCGCTTGAGGACGTCCTCGTTCGAGGCATCCGCCTCGACCGCCAGATAGCCACGCTCGATGGCGCGATGCATGCGATCGGCGTCGCGGTCGATGATGACAAAGGGAACGCCCTGGCGCGCGAATTCGTGCGCGATGATCTCGCCCATCCGGCCGAAGCCGCAGACGATGTAGTGATCGTGGAGGTCGTCGAGCATGCGCGAGAGCCGCCGGCGCTGACGCCGCTCGAACAGCTCCCCGCCGACGAGCAGCGACATGAACAGCGTGGCCCCGTAAAAGAACGTGCCCACGCCGACGAACGTCAACCCGATGGTAAACAGCCGGCCGGCGGGCGACAGCGGATGGACCTCGCCGTACCCGACGGTCGTAATCGTAATCGCGGTCATGTAGAACGCGTCCGACGCGCTCCAGCCCTCGATGAGCATGTAGCCCGCCGTGCCGCCCACCATGACCCCGGTCATCAGCGCCGCGACAATTCGCCAGCTGGCCCACCAGGGCCTCGCCGGAATAGCCGCCGCCGCTTCTTTTCGCACGACGCGCCCCGGCGCGCGTCAGCGGCGCGCCGCCGCCTCGGTCCGCGCGCGCAGTTCGCTGTGGCGAATCCCGTACGAGAAGTAAATCACGAGTCCGATCGCCATCCAGACGACGAGCCGCATCCATGTCTCGAACGGCAGCGACGCCATGAGTCCCAGGCTGACCAGGGCCGAGAGGATGGGCACGAACGGCACCCACGGCGTCCGGAACGGCCGCTCGAGGTCGGGCCGGCGCTTGCGCAGGAAGATGATGCCGATGGACACGATGACGAACGCGAGCAGCGTGCCGATGCTCACCAGTTCGCTGAGCGCGCCAATGGGGGTAAATCCGGAGGCGATCGCCACGACGACGCCGGTGATGATGCTCGTCACGTACGGCGTCCGGAATTTCGGATGGATCTTCTTCGCGAAGGGCGGCAGCAGACCGTCGTTGCCCATCGAGTAGAAGATGCGCGGCTGCGCCATCATCATGACGACCATGACCGAGCTCAGGCCAAGGATCGCCCCCACCTCGACGAGAAACACGAGGATGTTGAGGATGCTGCTGCCTCCCGATGCGGCCTTCGCGGCTTCAACGGCAACCACCAGCGGCGCGGGCGATCCGAGCATCTGCTTGTAGGGCACGAGACCGACGGTCACGCCCGACACGAGCACGTAAAGAACCGTGCAGATGACGAGCGACCCCAGGATGCCGATCGGCATATCCTTCTGCGGATTCTTGGCTTCCTGAGCCGCGACCGACACGGCATCGAATCCGATGTAGGCGAAGAAGATGACGCCCGCACCGCGCAGCATCCCGGTCCATCCGTAATCCCCGAAGTGGCCGGTGTTCGGCGGCACGAACGGATGCCAGTTCGCGTAGTTCACAAATCCGATTCCCCCGACGATCACGAGGACGACCACCGCAACCTTGACAATGACGATCACCGTATTCACGTTGGCCGATTCACGAATCCCGATCACGATGAGGACGGTGACAGCCGCCGCTATCAGCACCGCGGGCAGGTTGATGATCGCCGCTGGGCTGCAGCCCGCGCTGTTGATGACCGTGCAGGGGGCGCTCGCGATCGAGGCGGGCACCGTGTAGCCGACGAAATCGTGCAGGAAACTCACGACGTGGCCCGACCAGCCGACCGCGACCGTCGCGGCGCCG
>JBOGIZ010000480.1:0-2367 GCA_050747805.1 Vicinamibacterales bacterium
GCGCCTCGTACTGGTCGACGTTGTCTTTCGTGACGATGTCGACGCCCGAGTCGATGATCGGGGACTTCGGCATCGTGCCGTGCTTGATGCCGTACAGGAGTTTGACCGACTCGCTCCCCCAGCCGAAGTATTTCTGGCCGAGGAGGACCGTGACCCTGCCTTCCTTCAGCAGATCGAGTCCGGGCTGGATGGTGTCGAACGAAATCACCTTCGTTTTCGCCGGATCGACCGCTTCGGTCGCGTTGCGCGTGAAGATCGGCCACCCGCCGACCGATATCCATGCGGCGAGATCCGGATAGCGTCTCGTGCCCGTCGAGATGATCTCCGCGCAGCGCACGGGGTCTTCCTTGATGTCGTAGGTCTCGACGATCTGGATCCCCGGCGCCTTTGCAAGGGCGTCCCGGACGCCATCGAGCCGCCGCTGGAGGTTCGTGGCGCCGTAGCTGGTGATCAGCGCGACCTTGCCTTTACCGTTCAGCAGCTTGACCGCCTCCTGGCCCATGATCTGGCCGGAGGCGTAGTCGTCGACGCCGTAGAAGGCGTACCGCTTCGACTTGGGCGCGTCGGAGTCCCACATGACAACCGGAATGCCCGAATCGATCGCCTTGTTGATCGTGTCGGTCAGGAAGTCGCCGTTGAGCGCCGAAATCGCGATGCCATCCACGTGCTGCGTAATGGCCGACTCGAGAATTTCCTTCTGCTTCAACTGGTCGGCGCTCGTCGGCGCGTCCCAGAGAATATCGACGTCGCCCAGTGCCTTCGCCTCGCGTTCGGCGCCGATCTTGGCGTAGTTAAACACCGGGATGTCGAGCGCCTTGGGAATGATCATGAAACGATAGCGCTGGCCTCCGCTCGTGGCGGCTTGTTTCGAACCGCACGCCGCGAGCGCGATGAGCACGGTGACTGTCAGCAATCTACGCATCAAAGACACCTGTTATATCTGCTTTTTGAGCAGGATCTGATCCATCACGACGATCACGATCACCACCAGCCCGACGATCAGCCGATCATAGAACGTCGCGCCAGGAATCTGCGGCAGGGCATTGCGCAGCACGCCGAAAATCAGCGTGCCGAGCACCGCTCCGATCACCGATCCCCGGCCGCCCGCGAGGCTCGCGCCTCCGACCACCGCCGACGCGATGATATCGAGTTCGTAGCCGTTTGCCAGATCCGCCTTGCCCTGGCCCTGCACGAGCACGAGGACGACCCCGGAGACGCCCGCGAGCAGTCCGGCAATGGCGTAGACGGATATCTTGACGCGATTGACCGCGACGCCGGAGAAAAGCGCTGCCGTCTCGTTGCCGCCGACCGAAAAGACGGCGCGGCCCCACTGAAACACCGTCATCAGGATCTGAAAGATGAGCGTCAATCCGATGAGGATGATCGGGGCGACCCAGTCCGCGGGCAGCCCGAATGGCCGCCACCCGTTCAGGAGATGGCTCGAAACGTCGTAGTACTCCCATTGCGTGATGATGAGCGCCGCGCCGCGCGCGATGCCCATCATGCCGAGCGTGGCGATGAGCGGCGGCAGCCGAAAGAGGACGATGAGTCCGGCGCTCACCAGCCCGGTCGCGAGGCCCACCAGTACGCCGGCGACCATGCTCACACCGAGGCCCCACCCCTGGACGACATACAACTCGGCGCCGACGACCCCGGTCAGCGCGATCACCGCGCCTGGCGCGAGATCGATCCCGCCCGAGATGATGACGATGGCCGCGCCGATCGCGGCGATGCCGTAGATCGACGAGTACTTCAGGATCAGCAGAAAGTTCGGACCGTTGAAGAACGGATGCGGCCGTCCGCCCTGCGGCCACAGGTACCATGTGAAGAACAGAATCTCGAGCACAAGGATCGCGACGGTGCTCAGTTCGCGAATGCGAAACAGTTTTTTCACGCCCCGCCTCCGTCGCGGCGCAGATTGCGCGAGGCAGGGGCGTCCTCGGTGGTCGCCAGGTGCATGACCCCTTCTTCCGTCGCGACGTCGCCGGCGAGCTCCCCTTGGATGCGTCCCGCACGCATGACGATCACGCGATCGGCGAGTGCCAGCACCTCTGGCAGATCGCTCGAGACGACAAGGCACGCAAGGCCGTCGGCCGCCTGACGGCGGATAATCTCGTGAATCTCGAACTTCGCGCCGACGTCGACGCCCTTCGTGGGCTCGTCGAGCAGAAGCACGCGCGGCTTCGTCGCGAGCCATCGGGCGACCATGATCTTCTGCTGATTGCCTCCGCTGAGGCTGTCGGGCGGCGCCTCGACGCTGGCCGTCTTGATCCGCAGCTGCGAAACCAGCCCGCCGGCTTCGCGGCGCTCGAACGCGGGACGCACGATGAGACCCCCACGAACGGTGCGTTCTGGCAGCACGAGATT